>JBBJNO010000086.1:0-8986 GCA_037720875.1 Luteimonas sp.
TACAAGATCAACAACAAGATCAAGATGGATCCCAGCTGTCGCTGGGATGACGAGCCACGGCGGTCACTCCGGCTTTATCGATTTTCGATCTCGATTTTCGATCTCGATTCTTGATCTCGATTTTCGATCTCGATTTTCGATCTCGATTCTTGATCTCGATTCTTGATCTCGATTCTCGATTTGCGTTCCTCAGTGATCGTCGTCTTCAAGCAACTCGGCGTAATCATCCGGCGCCAGCAGCTCGTTGATCTGGTCGGGCTCTTCGGCTTCGAGCACGAAGATCCAGCCGTCGCCATACGCGTCCTCGTTGATCGTCTCGGGTTTGTCGGACAACACGGCGTTGACCTCGACCACCTTGCCGGTCACCGGCGCGTACACGTCGGAGGCGGCCTTGACCGACTCGACTACCGCGCAGGCATTGCCCGCTTCGATGCGATCGCCGAGTTCGGGCAATTCGACATAGACCAGATCACCCAGCAGCCCCTGTGCATGGTCGGAGATGCCGACGGTGATCCTGCCGTCACCTTCGACGCGGGCCCACTCGTGGGACTTCAGGAATTTGAGGTCGCCTGGAATTTCGATCATCGGGTGGCTCCGGGTGTCGGTCGGTGGGGTGGAATGGGAGGTTAGTTTAGCGAAGCGAGGCGGCGCCAGCTCACATGCCGTGCTGCGGTTTGCCGTCGCGCACGAACGGGAACCTGACCACGCGCACCGGCACTTCCTTGCCGCGGATATCGACGCGCACATCGCCGCCGGCTCCCATGGGAATGTCACCTGCGGGGACGCGCGCGAATGCGATGGCCTTGCCCAGCGTCGGCGAGAACGTGCCGGAGAGGATCTCGCCGTCGCCATGGGCGGTCAGCACTTTCTGGCCGTGGCGCAGCACGCCCTTGTCGTCCATCACCAGGCCGACCATCTGCCGCGGCGCGCCGTTGGCTTTCTGCTGTTCGAGGACCTTGCGTCCGGTGAAGGCGCGCGGCTTTGCATCGGGATCATCGTCGAGCGCGACGGTCCAGGCCAGCGCGGCTTCGTAGGGCGAGACGGTGTCGTCCATGTCCTGGCCGTACAGATTCATGCCGGCTTCCAGACGCAAGGTATCGCGCGCGCCCAGGCCCGCCGGTTTGACGCCGGCCGCGAGCAAGGCATCCCACAAGGCGACGGCCTTGTCTTCGGGCACGATGATTTCAAACCCGTCCTCGCCGGTGTAACCGGTGCGCGCGATGAACAGCGGCGTGCCGTCGCGCATGGCGGCTTCGATGGCGACGAACTTGCCGATCTTCCTGACCGCCGCGGCGGCATCGTTGGCCAGCAGGCCGAGCACGCGTTCGCGAGCGGTCGGGCCTTGCACCGCGATCATTGACAGCTCGGGGCGTTCGCTGACGTCGACTGAGAACGGCGCGGCCTGCTTTGTAATCCACGCGACGTCTTTCTCTCGGGTGGCGGCATTGACGACGAGGCGGAAGAAGTCTTCGGACAGGTAATAGATGATCAGGTCATCGATCACGCCGCCGCTGTCGTTGAGCATGCAGGTGTACAGCGCCTTGCCCGGCACCTTGAGCTTGTCGACGGAATTGGCCACCAGCGTGCGCAGGAAGTCGCGGACGCGCGCGCCGCGCAGGTCGACGACGGTCATGTGGCTGACGTCGAACATGCCCGCGTCGCGCCGCACCAGGTGATGCTCCTCGACCTGCGAGCCGTAATGCAGCGGCATGTCCCAGCCGCCGAAATCGACCATCTTGGCGCCGAGCGCGCGGTGGGCGTCGTTGAGGATGGTCTTCTGGGTCATCGGGAGCCTTTGGGGGAAGTTTGAAGCGGGTCGGCATTATCGTAGGGTGGGCCTTGGCCCACCACTCCCCGAAACATCCGCAACTGAAACGTGCGTTCCTGGCTCAGCCCGCAATGGGGGGCCAACCCCGGCAACGGTGGACCAGGGCCCACCCTACGCAACTATGGTTTTTGCGCAGTTTTATTCCGCCGCCTCGACCCGCACCGTCATCCCATCCACGGCCACCACCCGCACGCGCGAGCCCGCTGGCAGATCCGGCCCTTCCGCTGTCCAGAACGCATCACCAATCTTCAGCCTGCCACGGCGATCGACAATTCCCGATTCCAGCGGAAACACCTGGCCGACCAACTGATCGCCACGACGATTGAGCAGCGGCTGGTCGCTGGCGGTGGGCGGATGACGTTGCTTGTATTGCCAACCAACCAGCACCGAGATCAGCGACAACACGCCGAACAGCATCCACTGCGCCGCGCCCGACATCGGCACGACCATGTCGATGACCGCGGTGCCGACCGCCGCAAATCCAAGCCACAACATGAAGGTGCCCGGCAGCATCGCCTCCAGCGCGAACAGCGCCAGCGCCACGCCCCACCAGAACCACGGCGATTGCATCAGTGCCATGCGCTCAACTCCTCGGCGGCAGCGTTGCGCTGCGCACCAGTGCGCTTTCGGCGGTCTTCTCCGATACCGCCTTGGTCAGTTCGGCGATCCCGGCCAGCGAACCGAGGATGCCGGTCGTCTCCATCGGCAACATCAACAATTTCTGGTTCGGCGATGCGGCGAATTCCTTCAACGCTTCCACATACTTCTGCGCGACGAAATAATTGATCGCCTGCACATCGCCCTGCGCGATCGCGTCCGACACCATCGTCGTCGCCCTGGCTTCCGCTTCGGCCAGCCGTTCGCGCGCCTCGGCATCGCGGAAGGCCGCCTCGCGCCGGCCTTCGGCCTCCAGCACCGCCGCCTGCTTCTCGCCTTCGGCCTTGAGGATCTCTGCCTGCCGGAAGCCTTCGGCCTCGAGGATGTTGGCGCGCTTCTCGCGTTCGGCCTTCATCTGCCGCGCCATCGATTCCACCAGGTCGCGCGGCGGCTGGATGTCCTTGAGTTCAATGCGGTTGACCTTGATGCCCCACGGATGCGTGGCCTGGTCCACGGCCACCAGCACCTTGGCGTTGATCTCGTCACGCTTGGACAGCGATTCGTCCAGGTCCAGCGAACCGATCGAGGTGCGGATGTTGGTCATCACCAAATTGAGGATGGCGATTTCCAGCGTCGCCACTTCATACGCGGCCTTGGCCGCATCGAGCACCTGGAAGAAGACCACACCGTCCACCTTGACCACCGCGTTGTCCTTGGTGATGACGTCCTGCGACGGCACGTCCAGCACCTGCTCCATCACGTTGAGCTTGCGGCCGATGCTGTCGATCCACGGAATGATGAAACCCAGCCCCGGCCGCAGGGTGTGTGTGTAGCGGCCGAAGCGCTCCACTGTCCATTCATAGCCTTGTGGCACGGCCCGTACGCCCTTGAGCACGGTGATGATGGCGAACAGCAGCAATACGCCGACGAAAATTTCCATGTGGCTCCCCGGTTTACGTTGTCCCCATCATAGCTGCTGCCGATGGTCGCTCCATGGCTGCGACGGTTTGCCCGGTTGCCGCATCCAGTACACAAGAAGTGGAGCACGAATGCCGTCAATCTCAGGCCAGCATCACGGCCAAACGCCCAGAGGCCCGTCGAGTTTCGCGATCGACGTGCCAGCCGCCCTGCTCGCCCGTGCGCGCAGCGGTGAACGGGCGGCGTTTGAACAGTTGTACCGCTGGTTCGAGCGGCCGATTTTTACCCTGGCGCTGCGCATCAACGGTGATCGCGAAGAGGCTTCGGAAGTACTGCAGGACACCATGCTCAAACTGATCGATCACATCGGCGAATTTCGCGGCGGCATTGGCGGCAGCCCGTTCTGGGGCTGGCTGCGGCAGATCGCGGTCAACGAGGCGTTGATGCGGCTGCGTCGCGGCAGGAAGTTCTCGCACGAGATCTCAAGCGACGAAGACGACTTCGCCCAGGACCACGGCCCATTGCCGCCCGCCGCCGCGGATGCGGCGCAACTGCAGCGCGCACTGGCCGCACTGCCGGCGACGACGCGCAGCGTGTTGTGGCTGTACCACGCCGAGGGCTACACGCACGACGAGATCGCCGGATTGATGCAACGCACCCCGAGTTTTTCCAAATCGCAGCTGGCGCGCGGTACGCGCCGCTTGCGCGTTCTGTTGAACATTGACGAGGTTGTCTATGGCTGATTCGACCACTAATCACGATGCACTACCGCCGACGTGGTCCGACGCGTTCGCATCGCTGCCGCTTGAAGCTGCACCGGAAAACGGCTGGGCGCGGATCACGGCCACGCTCGATGCACGCCGTCGCTCGCGTGCGCCGATCTGGCTGGCGACAGCTGCCGCGCTGGTGCTGGCCATCGCATTGCCGTGGCAACTCAGCCAACGCAACGATGTCCCAGGCGTGCAGCCATCACTTTCGGTGTCCGCCGCAACCAGCGACACCCTGGAAACCTTGTACGCCGAGTCGGCGCAGCTCGAGTCCCTGTTGCAGTTTGCGCGCGACGATCGCGTGTCCAGCGGCACGGCCGCGGCGCTGGCGGGTGAACTCGATTCGCAACTCGCGTCGATCGATGCCGCCTTGATGCGTCCCGGTCTGTCTCCCGATCAACAGATGTCGCTGTGGCGCGATCGCGTGGAGGCATTGCGCACGTTGACCAGTTTTGAAAGCACACGCCGCTGGCTGGTCGCCAACGGCTCGCGTTACGACGGCGCGCTGGCGCAAGTCGATTGAGTTATTCGCATGATCGATTCGCATGATCCATTCGCTTCAACCATGAGGTCGCCATGAAAATCACCGTGTCGAAAAGCCGCGCACTCGTCCTGGCCTTGGGCGTGCTGTTGTCGGGTGTCACCGCCGCACAATCCCCGACCCCGAAGGCCAATCCGGGCGCCGAGAAGGAACTCGCTGCGGCGCAGGCCGAACTACAGCGCGCCGCCAAGCGCGTTGCCGAGTTGTCGCGACAGCTGGGCCATCGCGGCGATCGATTGCGGCAAGTGGAAAAACGCCTGATCCGCAAGCCGGTGCTTGGCGTTCTGCTCGCGCCCGATGCAAGCTCGGGCGTCAGGATCGCCGGGGTCACGCCCAACAGCGCAGCCGCCGTGGCGGGATTGAAAAGCGGCGATCGGCTGACCGCGATCGCGGACAGCCAGATTCTTGGCAGCGACGGGGAATTGCGCGTGGCCAATGCACGCAAACTGCTCGCCGACCTCGACGCCAGGACGCCGGTGCGGCTCGCCTACGTTCGTGATGGCAGGACGGCCGTCACCACTTTCACCCCGAAGATCGGCGAACGGGTCATCGTGTTGCCGGGCGATGCGAAGTTCGACGAGCACGTTCGCATTCGCGAAGCCGGTGATGGCAGCCTCGAGATCGACAGCGATCGTATGCAAGGCATGATCGCGCCGCAGGTCGCATCGGAATTACACAAGGAAATCATCCGTCTCAGCGCCGGCAGCAAATGCCCGGCTGGCAACTGCAAGACGCCGACGCTGCTGTCGGCATTCCGCTGGAACGGCCTGAACCTGGCGTCGCTCGATCCGCAACTCGGCCGCTATTTCGGCACCGACAAGGGCGTGCTGGTGTTGTCCAACGGTGAGTTGAAGGGCTTGCAGAGCGGCGACGTGATCCAGAGCGTGGATGGCAAATCGGTCGGTTCGCCACGCGAGGTCATGGCTGCGCTGCGCGGCAAGCCAGCGAAGGCGCAGGTTGCGGTGAGCTACTTGCGCGATCGCAAGTCAGGCAGGGCGAGCATTGTCGTTCCCGCTGTCATGCACAGGCTTCCGGTGCCGCCCACGCCGCCAGCGCCGCCGGTACCGCCACGGCCGCCGAAGGCACCGAAAGCACCGTTGCCGCCGCCCGCCACCGGCATGGCGGCACCTACGCCGCCTGCCCCACCTACGCCTCCATCCGCAGTCGAAGCACCGCGTTTCAGTGTCGTATTTGAAGATGACACGCCGACGCGTTTGTTGCTGGATGACGAAGAGGGTGCGTCGCGGACTTTTGAAGACATCGAGATTGAAACGCGCTGACGGAATCCGCAGGATCGGATGCCAGCAATATTGACTCGTCATCCCCGCGAAGGCGGGGATCCAGCGACTTGAGCCGTCAACAGCAAAGGCACTGGATCCCCGCCTGCGCGGGGATGACGATTCATTCTTCCGGTTCCAGTGCTATCTGTGGGGCATTCCGCTGACCTGCGATCCGGAATTGCGGAATATCCGACCAAGCCAATATCCCTGTAGAGCGGTGCTTGCTCCGCTGCTTTTGGCATCACGCCAAGAGCAGTCGAGCAAGCTCGACTCTACGAAAAGCGACCGCCTCGTTCGATAACACGGCTTGTTGATTTTCTTCAAGCCGTTGCCGCTTCGACCTGCTGCCACACACCCTCATCCAGGCGTTCGCTCAACGCGAGCGCATCAAGATTCTCCAGCAACTGCTCCTTACGGGTCGCGCCAAGGATCACGCTCGACACATGCGGGTTCTGCAGGCACCACGCAATCGCCAGCGTAGCCGGCGCGACTCCCAGCCTGGCGGCAAGCGCGGTGAACCTGCGCGCGCGTTCGACGCGCCCGGATTGCGCATCCCCAAACACGCCGCGCTGCAGCCACGTGTAACGCGGTTGCGCCAGACGCGAGCCTTCTGGCACGCCGTCGTTGTATTTGCCGGTGAGCAGCCCCGAGGCCAGCGGCGACCAGATCGTCGTGCCCAGGCCCAGTTCCGCATAGAGCGGTGCATATTCGAGTTCGACGCGTTCGCGATGCAGCAGGTTGTATTGCGGCTGCTCCATGGTCGGCGCATGCAGGTGATGCGCGCGCGCGATCTTTGCGGCTTCGCGGATCTGCGCCGCCGGCCATTCCGACGTGCCCCAATACAGCACCTTGCCCTGGCGGATCAGCCCGTCCATCGCCCACACGGTTTCCTCGATGGGCGTGTCGGGATCGGGCCGATGGCAGTAATACAGATCGAGATGCTCCACCCGCAATCGCTGTAGCGCGGAGTGGCAGGCTTCGACGACGTGCTTGCGTGACAGTCCTTTCTGCGTGGGCCGCGGGTCTTCCGCTGCGCCGAAAAACACCTTGCAGGACACACAGAACGCGTCGCGCGGCAGTCGCAGATCGGCGATGGCATCGCCCATGACGCGCTCAGCCTCGCCGTGGGCATACGTCTCGGCATTGTCGAAGAAATTCACACCATGGTCGTAGGCGGTGGCGATCAGCTCGCGCGCCTCGGAACGGCCCACCTGCGTGCCGAATGTGACCCATGCGCCGAAGGACAACGCAGAGAGTTGCAGGCCGGAGGATCCGAGGCGGCGGTATTGCATGGCGGATGCCTTGTCACTTGAATCGGAATGCCATCGTATTCGGTTCCTGATGCGATGGTGGCACTGCAGGATGGGCTTCCGCCCCGACGTCGGATTCGGCGCAGCGCCGGGGCTGAAACGCCCTCTACAATGCGCGGGCCTTTATCAAAGGAAAGGAATGAGCGCACCTAAATGGAGCTGGTTGGTGGTGATCACCGTGATCGCGATTTCCATGAGCGTGTGGACCAAGCAACCGGGACGAATTGATGCGAGTGACACCGTTGAAACGGTTCCCGCACCTGCACGCTCGCGGCAATCCCCTGCCGTTCCCATTTCGGAAAATGTTCGCGGGCCCGCCCTGGCGATTGAATTGCCGCCGGCCGATGCAAAAGTCGTCGATATCATCGATGCATTGAAACGCCGTAGCGCAGCAGGGGATGGACATGCAGCTTGTCGACTCGCGGTCGATCTTCTGGAGTGCAGAACCGTATTGAACATGGCACTTTTGCAACCCGACCACGGGCAAGATGCAGAGTCCAAATTTGAGCGCGAGGGCAACGCGGCCGCTGCGAATTACATGGCGCAAATGAAACTGGGGAAGTTGTTAGCCGAACGTCGCTGCGAAGGCGTGACGCAGCAACAGATCGCTCAAGCGCCGGGTTTATTACGTCAGGCAGCACTCACGGGTGTGAATGAGGCGATGGTGCGTTACGCGGAGGGCATGGGTGTGTTCAACGACCGGCAGCTCTTTTCAGTTCTTCGCGAGCCGGCTTTCGATGTGTGGCGGCGTGAAGCGCCTGCTTTGATCCAACAGGCATTGCAGCAGGGCGATACAGCCTCGGTTGTCGTCCTTTATGGCGCCTATTCGGACGACCTGTCATTTTTTGCGGGTTTGGTCCCGGATGATCCGGTCAAGACCTACAGCTTCCGTCGACTGATCGGTCTTCTGCATGGAAACCATCGCGATATTCCAAGCACGCTGGAGCCAACGCTGATACGTCGCGGAGAGGAAGATGCCGCTCGCATGCATCGAGATTATTTCAATTCTGCAATCCTGCCCAAAGACGTGCGCCTGGGCAGCATGTTGACCCCTTCATGGGTATACCTTGGCCAACCTGGATCACAGCGTCAAAGCTGCCAATAACAGCTGCGCTTTCATACTCCAGTACAATCCGCCCACTTCCTTTCGGGGAGTAGCCCACTGCAATGAACCCGCAGGGCGTGCGTCAACACACTTGACCGGCAGGTCATGGCGCACGGGCAGCGACTGGGAGAAGGTTCGACTTTTTTCTCGTCATTCCAGCGCAAGCTGGAGCCCATGTTGACTTTGCTGCTTCTCGGCAAGGCGAAGATCAAGATGGATGACCAGCTTCGCTGTTGAAAAGCGCTTCCAGCGTTCGCTGGGATGACGGAAAGTCAATCGGACCTTCGCAATATCGCGTGCGGGCAAGACCGGCTGGCCGCGAAATATTCGCCGTTGTGGCAGGTGGTGCTGGGCACGACGGCCGGCATGCTGATCGCTAACATGCCGGTGGTGTTGCTGGGGAGCCGGTTCGCCGATCGCCTGCCGCTTACGGCCGCACGCCGCGCCGCCGCGCTGCTGTTCCTGATCCTCGCGGCCTGGGTCGGATGGCGGGGACTGGGCGGCTGAGGCGCGGCGCGCGTTATCCTCTGGCTCGGTCAGGCTCATGCGGGGAACGGATGCGCGACTTCGGCAAGACAATCTCCGATGTCGCCACGTCCCTGCTGTCGCGGCCGGACGAAATCATGCTGGAGGTCGGCGC
>JBBJNO010000086.1:8996-9452 GCA_037720875.1 Luteimonas sp.
GTGCTGGTCGCGGCGCTGCTGCTGCTGCTGCCGCTGCTCAATGCAGCGACAGGCGGCAGCATCAACGAAACCATGATCGGCCTGGGCGGCGCGGTGTTCGTCAACGTGTTCGCGCAGGTGTGGCTGGCGCTGGCCAAGCGCAAACGCCGCTACAGCTGGCTGCCGTTCGCCAGCAGCGCCTACGACGTGACGGCGACCACGCTGGTGCTGATCCTGCTCGCGTTCAACCATCTGCCGTCGGCGCTCAACAGCATGATCGTGTGGTGCGGTTACCTGCTGGCGATCATGATGACGGCGCTGCGCAACGATGGGCGGGTCACGTTGTCGGTCGGCGCGCTGGCGGTGCTGCAGTACGGCTGGCTGGTGTGGGGGGTGTTCGCGGTGACGACCTCCCCGGAGCAATTGATCTCGATCGAATACGGCACGGTGTCGGCGTCCAATCAGACGCAACGCCTG
>JBBJNO010000335.1:0-2524 GCA_037720875.1 Luteimonas sp.
ACGTGCAGCTGATCGGCGGCATGGTGCTGCACATGGGCAAGATCGCCGAGATGCGTACCGGCGAGGGCAAGACCCTGGTGGCGACGTTGCCGGTCTATCTCAATGCGCTGACCGGCCAGGGCGTGCACGTCATCACCGTCAACGATTACCTCGCACGCCGCGATGCCGCATGGATGGGCAAGCTCTACACCTGGCTGGGATTGTCCGTCGGCGTGGTGTATCCGGGCATGCCGCATTCCGACAAGAAGGGCGCTTACGGCGCCGACATCACCTACGGCACCAACAACGAATTCGGCTTCGACTACCTGCGCGACAACATGGCGCTGGCCAAGGAAGACCGCCATCAGCGCGGCCTGAATTACGCGATCATCGATGAGGTCGATTCGATCCTGATCGACGAGGCGCGCACGCCGCTGATCATCTCCGGCCCGGCCGACGAATCGCCCGACCTGTACCACGCCGTCGACCGCCTCGTGCCGCAGCTGAGCCGCCAGAAAGAGGAAGACGGCGAGGGCGATTACTGGGTCGACGAAAAGGGCAAGCAGGTCTACCTGTCAGAAGCCGGCATGGAGCATGTCGAAGCCCTGCTGCGCAGCGCGCAGGTGCTCACTGACGAAGACGACGGGTTGTACGCCGCGCACAACATCCACGTCGTGCACCATCTCAACGCGGCGATGCGCGCGCATGCGATCTACCAGCGCGATGTCGACTACATCGTGCGCGACGATGAGGTCATCATCGTCGATGAGTTCACCGGCCGTACGCTGGTCGGCCGCCGCTGGTCCGACGGCCTGCACCAGGCGGTCGAGGCCAAGGAAGGGGTGCAGGTGCAGCGCGAGAACCAGACGCTGGCCTCGATCACCTTCCAGAACCTGTTCCGCATGTACAACAAGCTGTCGGGCATGACCGGCACCGCCGACACCGAGGCCTACGAATTCCAGAACATCTACGGGCTGGAAGTCATGGTGATCCCGACCAATCAGCCGATGGTGCGCAAGGACAGTCCGGACCTGGTATTCCTCAACCGCGCCGGCAAGTTCCGCGCGGTCGCGGGCGAGATCAAGGATGCGCACCAGCGCGGGCAGCCCGTGCTGGTCGGCACCACTTCGATCGAGGTGTCGGAGATGCTGTCGGATCAGCTGCGCGAGCAGGGCGTGCCGCACGAAGTGCTCAATGCCAAGCAGCACGAACGCGAAGCACAGATCGTCGCCCAGGCCGGCCGCCCCAACGCCGTCACCATCGCCACCAACATGGCCGGACGTGGTACCGACATCGTGCTGGGCGGTTCGCTGGAGGCCGAACTGGCCGCACTGGAAGCCGAAACCGGCGCGCCGGTCGACCCGCAGACCCACACACGCATCAAGACCGAGTGGCAACAACGCCACGACGCGGTCAAGGCAAGTGGTGGCCTGCACATCGTCGGCACCGAACGGCACGAATCGCGCCGCATCGACAACCAGCTGCGTGGCCGTTCGGGCCGTCAGGGCGATCCGGGATCGTCGCGTTTCTACCTGTCGCTCGAGGACAACCTGATGCGAATCTTCGCCGCCGACTGGGTGCAGCGGATGATGGCGCGGATGGGCCTGAAGGAAGACGACATCATCGAAAGCCCATTGGTCACCAAGCAGATCGCCAATGCGCAGCGCAAGGTCGAGGCGCATAACTTCGACATCCGCAAGAACCTGCTCGATTACGACGACGTCAACAACGACCAGCGCAAGGTCATCTACCAGCAGCGCGACGACCTGCTGGAGGCTGAGAGCGTGCAGGAGAATATCGACGGGATCCGCGGCGATGTGATCGGCGACATGGTCGAGCGTTTCGTACCTGCAAATTCGATCGACGAGCAATGGAACCTGCCCGGGCTGGAAGCGGAACTGGAGAACGAATTTGGCCTGCAACAGTCGTTGACCACGCTGGTCAGGGAAAAGAGTGAAATCGACAGCGAGGAAATCGCCCGCCACGTGCAGGAGACGCTCCAGAAACATTTTGCCGACAAGGAAGCGCAGGTCGGCGGCGACACCATGCGCATGCTGGAAAAGCACATCATGCTCAACGTGCTCGACCAGAACTGGAAGGAACACTTGGCGCGCATGGATTACCTGCGCCAGGGCATCCACCTGCGCGGCTACGCGCAGAAGCAGCCCAAGCAGGAATACAAGAAGGAAGCGTTCGAGCTGTTCGGCGAGATGCTCGACAAGGTCAAGCGCGAGGTGGTGACGCTGCTGGCGCGCGTGCGTATCCGCGACGAAGCGGAAGTCGCCGCGATGGAAGCCGAGGAACGACGCCAGGCCGATGCGATCGCGGGGCAGATGCAGTTCCAGCATGCCGACGTCGGCGGTTACGGCGCGGATGAGGAGGCGGCACAAGCGCAGGCGATGCTGGGCAACGAACCGCTGCAAGCGAAAGTCGGCCGCAACGATCCGTGCCCGTGCGGGAGTGGGAAGAAGTTCAAGCATTGCCATGGGCAGCTGGCTTAAGCATTTGAGTCCTTCTCCCTCCGGGAGAAGGTGCCCGAAGGGCG
>JBBJNO010000336.1:0-659 GCA_037720875.1 Luteimonas sp.
CCGATTTCTCCATCCGGCGCCCGATCGCCACCATCGTCCTGATCATCGCCATGATGGCCATGGGGCTGCTGGCCCTGTCCAAGCTGCGCGTCAACCAGGACCCCGACATTGACGTGCCGTTCATCATTGTCAACGTGCCATACCCTGGCGCCTCGCCCGATACGGTCGAGCGCGAAGTGGTCAACCGTATTGAAAAATCTTTCCTCAGCATTCCCGGTGTGACCAAGATCGAGTCCGACTCGAACGAGGGCGGGGCCGTGTTTTTCATCGAGTTCGGGTTCGACAAGAACCTGATCGAAGCCTCCGACGAAGTGCGTAATGCGATTGCCGCAGTGCGCTACAAGTTGCCGACCGAAATGCGCGAGCCGATTTTGCAGCGCGCCGATCCGTCGTCGCAGCCCGTGATTCAGTTAGCCCTGTCGTCGAGCACGCAAAGCGCGGCGGAAATTTCGCGGCTGGCCGAAGATAATATTGCCGACCGCATCCGGTCGATCGATGGCGTGTCGATCGTCAATGTCGGCGGCGCGCTCAAGCGCGAACTGTCGGTGCTGCTGCGCGCGGCCAAGCTGCGTGAATACAATGTGTCGGTGGGCGACGTGGTGCAGGCGCTGCGCAACCAGAATACCAATTCCCCGGTGGGCAAGATCCGCGGCACGCTC
>JBBJNO010000336.1:669-2521 GCA_037720875.1 Luteimonas sp.
GCTCGATGAAAAGAGCATTCGCCTGGTGGGGCGCATCGAGTCGCCCGAAGAATTCCAGCAAATTGTCGTCAAGCGGCGTGGTGATGAAATCGTGCGCCTGGCCCAGGTTGCCGAGATCAAGGACAATTTTGCCGAAGTCAATAATCTGTCGATTCGCAGCGGCAAGCCCAACGTCGGTATTTCCGTAAGCCGCTCGCGCGAAGCGAGTACCGTGTCGGTCGCCAACAAGGTCAAGGACCTGGTCAAGGAGATGGAAAAGGGCAAGGAGCTGGCCGAGGGCACCAAGCTGGAAGTGATTGACGATGGCGGTGAGCGCGCCCAGAAAAGCTTGAACAATGTGATCGAGTCGCTCATTTTTGGCGCGGTGCTGACCATTTTTGTCGTGTACGCCTTTCTTAACTCGTGGCGCTCGACGCTCATTACCGCGCTGTCGCTGCCAACGTCCGTCGTGGCCGCTTTCATTGCCGTGTGGCTGTGCGGCTTCACGCTGAACTTCATGACGCTGCTGGGACTGTCGCTGGCAATTGGCGTGCTGATCGATGACGCCATCGTGGTGCGCGAAAACATCGTGCGCCACATGGAAGAGCTCGGCTCTGACCGGCGCACGGCGGCGCTGGAAGGTACGGCTGAAATTGGCATGGCCGTGGCCGCGACGACGTTTTCCATCATTGCCGTCTTTATTCCGGTGGCCTTCATGCCCGGTATTTCGGGCGAGTATTTCCGCCCGTTCGCGCTGACGGTGACGTGCTCGGTGCTGGTCAGCCTGGTCATTTCCTTCACGCTCGACCCGATGATGTCGGCTTACTGGGGCGACCCGATTGGTCACCACAAGGCGCCCAAGAAAGGCGTGAGCCTGGTGCTGCAGCGCTTTAACCACTGGTTCGACCATCAGTCCGACCGTTACAGCAACGTCATTGCATGGGCGCTGCATCACCGGATCTGGATGGCGCTGCTGGCGCTGCTCACCTTTGTCGGCGCAATTGCCTTGCAAATCACCAAGGGCGATAGCGAATTTTTGCCCAAGACCGATTCTGGCGCGCTGATGATCACGGTGCGTACGCCTGCCTCGTCGAGCGTGGAGTACGCCCGCCTGAAGGTGGAAACGGCGTCGCTGATGGCGCGTGAGATCAAGGAAGTGAAGGAAACCAATAGCCGGGTTGACGCCAGCGGCGGGCGGATCCGGATTGATATTGGCAAGAAAAACACGCGCACGCGCAGCGCCAAAGAAATTGCTGTTGAGCTGCGCGAGAAAATCAAGACGCTGGTGGGCGCCGAATATGTGGTGCTCGACGACTTGAACAATGGCTCGCGCAAACCGATCCAGATTGAATTTACCGGTCCCGACTCGCGCAAGCTGCTGGAAATTGCCAATGCCTTCATGGAAAAGCTGCGCAATGTGCCAGGCGCAGTCGATGTCGGCCTGTCCGAGCAAGATCCGAAAAACGAACTGCAGATCGAACTGGACCGGGGACTGGCCAATTCGATGGGCATTTCCGTCAATGATGCGGCGCAATCGCTGCGGGTGGCGTTTGCCGGCGTGGAAGTGGGCGACTGGGTCGATCCGACGGGCGAAACGCGCGACGTGGCCGTGCGTCTGCATCCGGAAGACCGGGTCAATGCGGAAAACATCGAGCGCTTGCCGATTGCCGTCAGCGGCACCAATGAAATGGTACCGCTCGAGCAGATCGCCACCATCACCATGGGCAAGGGACCGTCTAGCATCGAGCACAAGGATGGCAAGAAGATTATTGCCGTCTCGGCCAACGTGCAGGGCCGCTCGAACGGCGAAGTGACGGCCGACGCCATGAAGCTGGCGAAAGAGTTCGATTTCCCGCCAGGATACAGCCTGAAA
>JBBJNO010000337.1:0-2515 GCA_037720875.1 Luteimonas sp.
ACCGCCGCCAGCGACATGATCGCGATTTCCATCGCGGTGGTGATGCGGATCAGCCGCGATTTCTCCAGCTTCTCCGCGATCTGCCCGGCGATGGCAGAGAACAGGAAGTAGGGCAGGATGAACAACGCCGGCGCGAGGTTGGTATACAGCGTTTTCTCTTCTGCGCTGACGCCCAGATAGAACAACAGGCCGATGATGGCCTGCCGGTAGACGTTGTCATTGAACGCACCCAGCGCCTGCGTGGTGAAGAACGGCAGGAAGCGGCGTTGCTTGAGCAGCTCGAACTGGTTGCGGGCCATGCGGGTTCCGAAGTTTCGCGGGAGTGTAGCCGAGACGATTTTTCCCTTCTCCATCGGGAGAAAGTGGCGCGCAGCGCCGGATGAGGGCGCGGGCTGTCAGGTCATGGTGAACATGCCTTGGCGAGTCATTCTCCCGCCCTCATCCGCCCTTCGGGCACCTTCTCCCGGAGGGAGAAGGAAAAAAATATCAACTGTGCTCGCGCTCGATCGCACGCCACCCGATGTCATGCCGATGAAATTCGCCATGCCATGAAATCCCCGCCACTTCGGCATACGCGCGTTGTTGCGCATCGCCGACCGTCTCGCCGAGCGCACACACGCACAGCACGCGGCCGCCGGAGGTCACGACCTGGCCATCGACCAGCGTGGTGCCGGCATGGAACACCTTGGTATCCGGCACGTCGGGCACGTCCCACAGGCTGATCGGATCGCCGAGGCGCGGCGTGCCGGGATAATGTTCCGCAGCCATCACCACGCCCAGCGATGGGCGCGGATCCCATTGCGCAGTGACTTCATGCAAGCGTGCGTCGATCGCGGCTTCGACCAACGCAAGCAAATCCGATTGCAGACGCAGCATCACCGGCTGCGTCTCCGGGTCGCCGAAGCGCACGTTGTACTCGATGACTTTCGGTGCGCCGCTTTTGTCGATCATCAGTCCGGCATACAAAAAACCGGTGAACGGCATGCCGTCGGCATGCATGCCACGCACCGTCGGTTCGACGATCTCGCGCATCACCCGCGCATGCACCTCGGGCGTCACCACCGGCGCCGGCGAATACGCACCCATGCCGCCGGTATTCGGGCCGGTGTCGCCATCGCCGACGCGCTTGTGGTCCTGCGAGGTCGCCATCGGCAGTGCGGTCATGCCATCCACCATCGAGATGAAACTCGCTTCCTCGCCGTCGAGAAATTCCTCGATGACCACGCGCGCACCGGCCGCGCCGAAGACATTGCCCGCAAGCATGTCGGTGATGGCCGCCTCGGCTTCCGCCAGCGTCATCGCCACGATCACGCCCTTGCCGGCCGCAAGGCCATCGGCCTTGATGACGATCGGCGCGCCGCCGCTTTCACGACATTGTTCGCGAACGTACGCCAGGGCCGCATCGACCTGCGTGTGTACCGCGTAATGCCCGGTCGGGATGCCGTGCCGCGCGAGAAAATCCTTGGCAAACGCCTTGCTGCCTTCGAGCTGCGCCGCGGCTGCGGTCGGGCCGAAGATGCGCAACCCCTGCTCGCGGAAACGATCGACTACGCCCGCAACCAGCGGCTGTTCGGGGCCGACCACAGTCAGCGCCACGTTTTCTTGTTTCGCCAAAGCGAGCAGGCCATCGATATCGATCACGCTGACGGCGACGTTGCGGCACTTCGTTTCCGATGCCGTGCCTGCGTTACCAGGCGCGACGATGACTTCGCTGACGCGCGGTGATTGCGCCAGTTTCCACGCCAGGGCATGTTCCCGACCGCCCGACCCGATGACGAGAATTTTCATGGTGTCGCGCCTCCCCCTTCGTCATTCCCGCCTGCGCGGCGATGACAGGCAGCAGCCATCACGCGGACGCACTGGCGCAGTTCCATCAATGCCGGAAATGCCGCACGCCGGTCAACACCATCGCCAGCCCGTGTTCATCCGCCGCGGCGATCACCTCGTTGTCGCGCATCGAGCCGCCCGGCTGGATCACGGCCTTGATGCCGGCGGCCGCCGCCGCGTCGATGCCGTCGCGGAACGGAAAGAAGGCATCGCTGGCCATCACCGAGCCGGGAACCGCCAATCCTGCGTCATCGGCTTTCAACCCGGCGATCTTCGCGCTGACCACGCGGCTCATCTGTCCCGCGCCGATGCCGATGGTGCGCGAATCCTTCGCATAGACGATCGCGTTCGACTTGACGTACTTGGCCACGCGCCATGCGAACAACAGATCGCTGAATTCCGTCTCGGAGGGTGCACGTCGCGTGACCACTTTCAGTTCATCGCGCGTGACCACGCGATCGTCGGCGCTCTGCATCAACAGGCCGCAGCCGACGCGCTTGACGTCGAACCAGTTGCCGCCATCGCCGTGTGGGATCTGCAGCACACGCACGTTGGCTTTCCTGGCGCAATACGCAAGCGCACCCTCGTCGAATTCCGGGGCGATCAGCACTTCCACGAACTGCCGGTCGAGGATCGCTTTCGCCGTCGCCGCATCCAGTCGCGTGTTGAATGCGAGGATGTCGCCGAA
>JBBJNO010000338.1:0-2512 GCA_037720875.1 Luteimonas sp.
ATGACGCTCCGAGCGTCGGGGCTGAAGCCCCTCCCACAATGCAAGCGCGGACATCATTGGGTTGATGCAAGTCATGCCGCGATGTGGTCGCGCGGTCGTGTCGGTTGCAACGCGCGCTCAAGCAACGACCAGTCCGCGCCCGGCTTGTGTGCGCCTTCGCTCAACACCTGCCGGAACGCGCGGCCGCCGGGTTGGCCATGGAACAGGCTGAGCACGTGTCGCGTGATGTGCTTGAGCGCGACGCCGTTGTCCAATTGCGTTTCGACATACGGCCGCAAAGCGCGCAGCAACTGTTCGCGGGTCTGCAACGCGCCGCCGAACCACTCGACATCGAGGCGATGCAGCAGGTACGGATCGTGGTACGCGGCGCGGCCGAGCATGACGCCGTCGCTGTGCTGCAGGTGCGCGTCGGCATCGCGCAGCGTGGCGATGCCGCCGTTGACGACCACGACCAGATCGGGCCGGTCGCGCTTGAGCTGGTAGGCCCAGTCGTAACGCAGCGGCGGCACGTCGCGATTCTCCTTCGGCGACAGCCCCTGCAACCACGCATTGCGCGCGTGGATGACGAAGGTGCGACAGCCGGCCTGCGCGACGGTGTCGATGAACGCGAGGAACACGTCGTAATGCGCGTCCTCATCGACGCCAAGCCTGCATTTCACCGTCACCGGAACATTCCGACCAGAGGCCCCGCACGCAGCGATCATCGCCGCGACACCCTCGGCAACCAATGCCGGCTCGCGCATCAGGCAGGCGCCGAAACGCCCCGCCTGCACGCGTTCCGACGGACAACCGACATTGAGGTTGATCTCGTCGAAGCCATGCGCTTCGCCAATCCGCGCCGCATGCGCCAGCACCTGCGGCTCGCTGCCGCCCAGTTGCAACGCCACCGGATGTTCGACCGCATCCTTCGCCAGCAACCGCGCGCGATCGCCATGCACCACCGCGTTGGCATGCACCATCTCGGTATACAACCGCGCATGCGGTGCCAGCAAACGGTGGAACACGCGGCACGGGCTGTCGGTCCAGTCCATCATCGGCGCGACGGACAGGCGCGCTGGCGACAGGCGCGGTTGCGAGGGTGCACTGGCCGGGGTGGTGTTCATCGGGCGCCGATTGTAGCGGCGCCGATTGTAGCGGCGCCGATTGTAGCGGCGCAGGAAACGCGCAATGACGGGACGGATCGCGGCGGGCGTCTGGGCATCGGCAGGGGTTCGCGCCGCAGCGCGCGGACAAGGGCACGCCCTGGTCTGCGGCCTTGGATCGACGCGGTTGGTGCCCGTCGGCAACGGCTTGAAAAACGCGCCTACACTGGGCTTTGGATCGGCTTCGGAGACAGGCGATGAAGATTGCGACGGTGGGCAAGGGCGGTTCCGGAAAAACCACCCTCGCCGGCACGCTGGCCCGGATCCTTGCCGCGGATGGTCCACCCCTGCTCGCCATCGATGGTGATCCCAATCCGAACCTGGCGCTCACCCTCGGAATGACGCCCGAGCAGGCCGATCGCATCGTCAGCATCCCGCCGGGGGTCATGGCGATCTCCGAATCCGACGGCCAGCGGCGGCTGCAGATGACGGTGACGCCGGACGAATTGCTGGCCCGCTACGGGACGAAAGCACCGGGCGGCATCGCGTTGATCGTGATGGGCAAGCCGGCCGATGGCAGCGCCGGCAGCGGCTGCATGTGCGCATCGCATCGCGCCGTGCGCGGGTTGATCCAGGAGATGAGCGCGTACGGGGACTACACCGTGACCGACATGGAGGCCGGGCTTGAACACCTCAAGCGCGGCACCGCAGGCAACGTTGACGTGATGCTGATCGTGGCCGAGCCCTACTACCGCTCGCTTGAAGCCGCAGCCCGCACCTTCCGGCTGGCGCAGGAGCTGGGGGTGCCGCATCTGTACGTGGTGGCCAACAAGGTCAAGGACGCTGCCGACCTGGCGGCCATCACCGAGTTCTGCGACAAGCACGCGATGCCAATGATCGGCACCGTAGGCCTGGATCCGGAATTCGTCGAAGCCGAACGCAACGGCCGCGCGCCGGTGGATCACGCCCCGGACAGCGCAGGCGTCGTGGCGGTGCGCGGGATCGCGGATCGGTTGCGGCAACTCAAGCCGGGCTTGGCCACCGCGCCGTAGTCATCGCGTCAGCAGATCCGCGGCAACTGCTCGCCGACCAGCATGTCGAGGATGCGATCACCGCCGAAGCCGGTGGACAGCAGCACGGTCTCGGCCGGTGCCTCCAGGACTTCGCCGATGTCGGCGGCCTGGATGCCGGCCGGGTGCGCACGCATGGCCGCCAGCACTGCTTCGGCCGCGTCGGCCGGCACCACCGCGACCAGCACGCCCTCGTTGGCGAAATACAGCGGATCGAGGCCGAGGATTTCGCTGACGCCGCGCACCGCCTCGCTCACCGGGATGGCGGCTTCGTCGAGCCGGATGCACACGTTTGAAGCCTTCGCGAACTCGTTGACCACCGTGGCCAGGCCGCCGCGCGTGGCATCGCGCAGGCAACGG
>JBBJNO010000339.1:0-2509 GCA_037720875.1 Luteimonas sp.
CAGTACCACCTCTACGTGCTGGAAAAAATCAAGCGCGGTCTCGACCGCGCCGACAGCGAGGGCGTGCTTTCCGATGAAACGGCGATACGGCGCCTTGATCGATGGCTCTCGCCCTAGTCTGGTCTCCGGAAGCGGTCGAGGACATTGAAGCGATCGCGTCGTACATCGAGCGCGATTCGCCGTGGTATGCCAACGCAGTGGTGTCGAGGATCGTTGAAACCGCACGCTCCATTCCGGAGAACCCGCACATTGGCCGCGTGGTGCCCGAACTCGGGCGGGAAAATGTTCGCGAGCGTTTCGTGTACAGCTATCGCCTGATCTACGGGATCGAGAAAACGCGGGTCACGGTCATCGCGGTGATCCACGGCCGTCGTTTGCTGCAACCGCTGGCGTACAGGATTTCGGAAGATCAACCCGCCGAAGGAATGGGATGAGGATCGCACTGGCCCAATTCGACTTCCCGGTCGGCGCGGTGACGCAAAACGCCGAGCGCATCATCGCGATGATCGCGGAAGCACGCGACCTGCACGGCGCCGATGTCGTGTTGTTCCCGGAACTCGCGATCAGCGGCTATCCGCCGGAGGACCTGTTGCTGCGCCCCGGTTTCCTGGCCGATTGCGAAGCGGCGATCCATCGCATCGCCGCGGGTACGCACGGCATCGTCGCCGTGGTCGGCTGGCCACAGTCCGCCGGCGCGGTGGTGTATAACGCCGCCAGCGTGCTGCGTGACGGGGCGATCGAACACACGTACCGAAAACGTGAACTGCCCAACTACGCGGTGTTCGACGAGCGCCGCTATTTCGATGTGGATCCCGATGGTGGTGCCTGCGTATTCGATGTGCGCGGAATTCCTGTCGGCCTGCTGATCTGCGAAGACCTGTGGTTCGCCGAGCCGCTGGCGCAGACACAGACGCACGGCGCGCAACTGGTGCTGGTGCCCAATGCCTCACCGTTCGAGCGCGACAAGCATGCGCAGCGCGATGCGTTGCTGGCGATGCGCGTCCACGAAACATTGGTGGAGGGCCGCGGTGTCGCGCTGGCGTACTTGAATGTCGTCGGCGGCCAGGATGCGCTGGTATTCGATGGCGCATCGGTGCTGGCCGATGGCGATGGCTTGATCCATCCGGCCGCGCGCGCGTTCGAGGATCACTGGCTGGTGGCCGATTTCGATCCGGAGTCGCGCAAGTTCGCGCCGGTGTCGTGGCCGGTGGAAACCGACGAAAGCCGCGATGGCCTGGCTTGGCGCGCGATCGTGCGTGGCACCCGCGATTACTGCCTCAAGAATGGGTTCGAGACAGTGTGGCTGGGCCTGTCCGGCGGCATCGATTCGGCGCTGGTGCTGGCGGTCGCGGTCGATGCGCTGGGCGCCGACAACGTCACTGCGGTGCGCCTGCCGTCGCGCTACACCGCCGACATGAGCAACGACCTCGCCGCCGAACAATGCGCGAGGCTCGGCGTGAAATACGAGACGATCGCGATCGAAGCGCCGTTCAAGGGCTTTCTCGACGCGCTGGCGCCGCTGTTTGACGGCAAGCCGGCCGATGTCGCCGAGGAAAACCTGCAGTCGCGCACGCGCGGCGCGATCCTGATGGCGCTGTCCAACAAGCTCGGCGGCTTGCTGCTGACCACCGGCAACAAGAGCGAATATGCGACGGGTTATGCCACGATCTACGGCGACATGTGCGGCGGTTATGCACCGTTGAAGGACCTGTACAAGACCGAGGTGTTCGCGCTGGCGCGCTGGCGCAACACGGTGGGCGGCGCGCCGGTCATTCCCGAAGCGGTGATCGCGCGGCCGCCATCTGCGGAATTGCGCGACAACCAGAAAGACCAGGACTCGCTGCCGCCGTACGACGTGCTCGACGCGATCCTGCTGCGCCACGTCGACCAGGAACAATCGCGCGACGAGATTGTTTTCGCGGGTTTTGATGCCGCGACCGTCGACAAAGTGTTAAGGCTGGTTCGCATCAGCGAGTGGAAGCGTCATCAGGCGGCACCAGGTCCAAAAGTTTCAAGGCGTGCATTTGGACGCGAGCGGCGGTATCCGATCAGCAACGGGTATTCCGGTTGAGCACGGTGTATCCGTCGTAGGTGCGAATTCATTCGCACGCTGTTGGGCTCCTGGAAAAACGTGCGAATGAATTCGCACCCACAACAGCAGCGCCAGCCTCGCAATCCGTGCGTAGGTGATTCTCAGCTACCGGAAAAGCACATGCGGCGGAAGCCGAGGGGAGTTGGCCCTTACGCCCTTCTGGATATGCCGCGATCAATCCGCGGCTGATGTCCCGCGCCGTTCGCGCGCGAACGGATTGAGCTTGCTGAAGATCGAGGGATCCTTCGGCCAGCCGCCCGACAACCAGGGATGTTGCGGATCGTTCGCCTGCAGCACGCGCTTGGCGTCATTGGCGAGCGCTTCGTTGCCGAGGCGGGTGTAGGCCTCGGCCAGGATCGCCACCGCGTCATTCTGGTGCTCGCTCTGCGGATAGGTTTCCAGCAGGTATTTGGCGCG
>JBBJNO010000340.1:0-243 GCA_037720875.1 Luteimonas sp.
GAGCACCCAGGTTGGCGGTTTTTTCGCCAATGCCGAGCCGGGAAACAACTGGAACTTGCGTCCGCGCGGACCGTCGTAGACGCCGCGCTCGGTGCGTTGCCCGATCTGCGTCGGCAATCCCGCGATCAGGGCGCGATGCAGGGTGGCGTAATCGGCGGCATTGACTGCGTAGGGCGGGTCTTGACCCGCCATTGACGGTCGCCGTGGGTCTTCCATGGAAAGCGGCGGGTCGAGACCCGCCCT
>JBBJNO010000340.1:253-2507 GCA_037720875.1 Luteimonas sp.
TCCCAGCTCTTCCACCGTCAATTTCAATTGCCGATGCAATTCGCGCCACTCGCGCATGCGCAGGAAACCGAGGAAGCGCTTCTCGCACCACGCGCGCAATTTCGATTGGGTCATTTCCTCGTGCGCGTCGCGATACGCGTCCCACAACTTGAGGATGCCGACGAACTCGGATTTGGCATCGGCGAATTCGGCATGCGCGTTGTCGGCGGTCGCGCGCTGATCGGATGGGCGTTCGCGCGGATCCTGGATGCCGAGGAAACTGGCGATGGTCAGCATCTCGCCCAGGCATCCATGCGCGTGCGCAGCGACCAGCATGCGCGAGAGTTTCACGTCGACCGGCAAGCGTGACATGGTGCGGCCGATCGATGTCAGTGTGCGATCGCCATCGACCGCGCCAAGCTCGCCGAGTTGCTGCCAGCCGTCGGCGACCGCGCGCGGATCGGGCGGCTCCAGGAATGGAAATGCTTCGATACTGCCCAAGCCCAGCGACAGCATCCGCAGGATCACGCCGGCCAGGGCGGCGCGGCGGATTTCCGGATCGGTGTATTGCGGACGCGACAGGAAATCGGCTTCGCCGTACAGGCGATAACAGATGCCGGCCGAGATCCGGCCGCAACGGCCCTGGCGCTGGTTGGCGCTGGCCTGGCTGATGGGTTCGATGTGCAGGCGGTCGAGTTTCTGCCGCGAGCTGTAGCGCTTGATGCGCGCGTAGCCCGGATCGACAACGTAGCGGATGCGCGGCACCGTCAACGAGGTTTCGGCGACGTTGGTCGCCAGCACGATGCGGCGTTTGCTGCCGGGATTGAACACGCGATCCTGGTCGCGCGCCGACAACCGCGCGTACAGCGGCACGATTTCGGTATGGCGATATTTCCGCCGCTCCAGCGCAAGGTGCGCATCGCGGATCTCGCGCTCGCCCGGCAGGAACACAAGTGCATCGCCGAGGGCATCCTCGCGGGTGAGTTCGTCGCACGCGGCGACGATGCCGTCGAGCACAGTCCGGCCGCCGCCCTCATCGCCGCCTTCCAGCGGCCGGTAACGGGTCTCGACCGGGTAGCCACGGCCTTCGACATCGACCACGGGCGCGTTGTCGAAATGCTCGGCGAAACGCGCCGTGTCGATCGTGGCCGAGGTGACGATGATCTTCAGGTCACGGCGTTTGCGCAGCAGTTGCTTGAGATACCCCAGCAGGAAGTCGATGTTGAGGCTGCGCTCGTGCGCCTCGTCGATGATCAGCGTGTCGTAGGCGGACAGCCAGCGGTCGGACTGGATTTCCGCCAGCAGGATGCCGTCGGTCATGAACTTGATCACGGTGTCGTCGCCGACGTTGTCGTTGAAACGCACCTGGTAACCGACCGTGCCGCCGAGCGGCACCTGCAACTCTTCGGCGACGCGACGCGCGACCGTGCGCGCGGCGATGCGTCGCGGTTGCGTGCAGCCGATCATGCCGGCGGCGCCGCGCCCGGCGGCCAGGCACAGCTTCGGCAACTGCGTGGTCTTGCCCGAGCCGGTTTCGCCGGCGATGACGACGACCGGGTGCTTGCGGATCAATTCGATGATGCGGTCGGCCTCGGCGGCGATCGGCAGATTGGGATCGGCGGCAACGCGCGGCAATGACGCCAGCCGCGCGTCGCGCGCGCTTACCGATCGCGTCAACAGCGTCGAGAATGCGGCTTGCGCGCCGGCGTCGTGTGGTTTTCCTTGCCAGCGCGACCACAGGCCGTGCAATCGACCACGGTCGCGCGTCAACGCACCATCGATGGCCCGCCGTGCTTGTTGCAGCGCCTGCTTTTGAGCAGCGTGTTTTGGATCGGCGTCGATAGCCTGCATCGATGGGTCAACCGTGCAAAGGAAGGTCTGCTTTTGCCCGTCATTCCAGCGCAAGCTGGAACCCATTTTGATCTTGCTCTTTGGCCTTGAAAACGAAGATCAAAATGGATCCCGGCTTGCGCTGGGATGACGAGCTGGGGCCAGAATTCATTTCATATGAACGAGGCCAAGCTTATCGTGTCCCCATCCCCCATCAGCAGCGATGACATGGCGAAAGCCGCGAGCAAGAAGAAAATTGCCGCAGCGTTTGCAGACGCATGAGAAGTACGTGTGGAGGTTGCGGTCGTTGCTGCAATAGTTGGATTATTGTAGGAGCGGCTTCAGCCGCGAGCTCTTGATTTTTGTGGGTGCGAATTTATTCGCACGCTGTTGGCAAAGGCGCCCGAATAAATTCGGACCTGCGAAAGTGATCGCGGCTGAAGCC
>JBBJNO010000087.1:0-9309 GCA_037720875.1 Luteimonas sp.
CCCTGGTCCGCTCCTACAATCCGCCAAGCAATGGATAGGGGTTGATCGCCGTCCCCTTCCACCACTTTTTTTCCGGGCCCAGTTCGAAGATCGCGAAATGCAGGTGCGGCGCCTCCGGGCTGGCGTTGCCGGTGTAGCCGACGTAGCCGATCACCTCGCCCTGCCGGATCACCTTGTTCTCGACGATGCCCGGCGCGTAGCGTTGCAGGTGCGCGTAGTAATAGACGTAGCGGCCGCTCGGCTCAAACTGGTAAAGCGACAGGCCGCCCTGCTTGCTGTCGAATAATTTCTCGACGCTGCCGGCGGCCACCGCGAATACCGGCGTGCCTTCTGGGGCCATGATGTCGATGGCATCGTGCACGCGATCGGTACCGCGCGCATCGGTGAAGGTGTCGCTCAGTTGCCTGGCCGCGATGCCCGCAACCGGCACGATCAGTCCCGCCATGTTCACCGGCGCGGCCGGCTGCGGCGCAGGCCCGGTCGCGGTTTGCGCGGAAATTGTGGGTGCCGATGTTGTGGGAGCGGATGGTGCGCCCGGGGTCTGCGCGGGAGTCGGTGTGACCACCACGCCGCCGATGCCGGCGGGGCGGTCACGAACGGCCAGGAAATAGAGCACGTTCGCACCCACCAGTGCGCCGATCAGGAAAATGAGGACGGTTTTCAACATGCTGTCTGCTCCCGCGGCGTGTCACGGACACTCTATTCCGAACGCATCACTGGAAGAATCCGCGTAATCCCCGCCGCGGCTGCGTAGAGCGGAGCTTGCTCCGCTGCTGTTGCATCAAGTGCTGCAGTTGAACCACGCCAAGAGCAGCGAAGCAAGCTCCACTCTACGCAGGCCACGTACCTTCAGCCCTCGGACAAGCGCATTGCCCGGGTTATTCCTGCAGCAAAGCAGGCGTCCCCGGCGCGACTGCCTTGGCCAACATATTCGCGGTCCAGTTGGTCAGGCGGATGCAGCCATGCGATTCGGACTTGGAAATGCGCGAGGGTTCCGGCGTGCCGTGGATGCCGTAATGCTCCTTCGACAGGTCCACCCACACGGTGCCGACGGGGTTGTTGGGGCCAGCCGGGATCTTGGCCTTGGCATGCGCCGGATTGGCATCCCAGAACAACTTCGGGTTGTAGTAGAAGTCTGGATTCCTGGCGACGCCGGTGATCTTCCAGTCGCCGATCGGCAGCGGGTCGTTCTTGCTGCCGGCCGATGCCGGAAACTGCGCGTACACCGTGCCGGCGGTATCGGCCAGCGCCACCGTCAGGTCGGACTTGTCGACGATGACCTTGGCGGCCTTCGCCGGTGCCGCGATGTCCGTCACGTTGGGCACCACCAGTTCCGTGCCCGTCGTCGCCAGGTCCTTGCCTGGATTCAATTTCTTGAGCAAGGCGGGGCTGGAATGAAATTTCTCCCCCAGCGCCTCCTCGACCGAGGTGTAACCCAGCGCCGGCAATTTCGACTTGGCAATCATGTCGCCGGGAATCGGGTTGAACGGGCCGGCGACGTCTTCGGCGGTCAGCGTGTATTTCACCAGCGCCGCGCCGCCCGCGTCGAGCGCCGCCCACGTCGCGGCATCGAGTTCACCGCTGTCGGCCATGTCCTTGCTGCGCTGGAAGCCGGCAATGGCCTTGCGCGTGTTGGAACCGCCGGCGCCGTCGATCTCGCCCGGCGAAAAATGTGCACGATCCAGCAGGATCTGCGCACGCAGCAGGCTGTCCTTGGCGATGCCCGCCGCTTCGCTGACATCCACGGCCGCGGGCATTTGCGGTTGCGGCGGCAGGGCGGTGTCGGATTGCGGCGCGGCCATGCCTTCGGTGCTTGCGGGCGGCATTGCTTCGGCCGGTGAGGTCGATGTTGCCGTGCTGGTGGCCGGCATCGAGGCCGTCTGCGGCGCGGGGGTCGTCTGCGTTGCCTGCACGGGCGGCGTCGCATCCTCGGAGCGCGCGGACGGATCCGATTGCGCGCAAGCGGTGGTCGCGGCGGCCAGCAAGGCCAGAGTGACGAATTTGCTCAGGGTATTCTTGGTCACGATCTCACCATCCCGGTTTAATTTTGAATTGCGGTGATGCTGCGTGACCCACGCCGGCTGTCGCGTGAAGGCGCTGGATGAAGCTGAACATGTCGTCAGCCATCGCCTTTTTTCAGGCGTTGTTCATCCCGACGCTACGTCCGGCAGCGATTTGCCGCAAGGCCTGCTCGAACACCTCGACCGGCTGTCCGCCCTGCACCAGGTGCCTGTCATTGAAGATCACCGATGGCACCGCGGTGATGCCTTGTCTGTTGTAAAACCGCTGTTGCGCGCGGACATCCTCGGCATAGGCATCGCCGGCCAGGAGGTCGCGGGCACGCATGGCATCCAGGCCCACGCCTCGCGCGAGTTCCACCAGCACCTCATGCGATGACACATCCTGTCCGTCGGTGAAGTACGCACGCAGCAGCGCGTGCTTGAGCGACAGCTGCACCTGACGATCCTGCAACCCGGCCCAGTGCAGCAGACGATGCGCATCGAATGTGTTGTAGACGCGGTCGCGCGCATTGAAGGTGAATCCGAGTTCGGCGCCACGCGCGCGGATTGCCTCGCGGTTCTGCGCCAGTTGCTGCGGCGAGGATCCATATTTCTGCACCAGGTGTTCGGTGGTGTCCTGGCCTTCCGGCGGCATGCGCGGGTTGAGTTCAAACGGCTGGAAGTGCAATTCCACATCGAGCTCATCGCCATCGAGCCCATCGCCGACGCGTTCGATTGCCTGCTCCAGCGCCTTGAGGCCGATCGCGCACCACGGGCACGAGACGTCGGACACGAAATCGATCTTGATGGGGGTGGGCATGACTGTCGCGTGTAAAGGTGTTGCCCTGGAAATGGTGACGCCAGCATTCGCTATCAAGCGGCAAGCCAGGGTCGCTGTTCCAAGGATTGTTCCCTGGCGTGATGAGGCATTAGCGAAGCTCTTCATCGCGCCCATGCAGCGCTCAGACAGATGAAGTCCCCGTCCTGCAAGTGCAGCATGCGTCATGGCCCGCAAGACGGAGGCCGGTCGGCCTCCGGTGACATGCAGTCAATGTCAAGGTTACTTCTTCATCATCGCCGGCTTGTCCGCATCGGCGGTGCGGCCCATCGGCATCTTGAACAGCAGGCTCTGCGTGTAGGCGGGCTTGGCGCCTTTCTTGAGCTCCATGACCGTGTCGGCGTAGAACTTGCGCGCAGCGGCCACCGTGCGCTTGCCGGTCGCCACGTCATTGGCCAGGTTCAGGGCAAGGAAATTGGCCTCTTCCTTGTCGCACGTTGCCGAGATCAAGCCGTTGGTGCGCTCGACCACCACGCTGCCGTCGTACATGGCGAGGTCGTCGTACCTGTCGAGCGGCACCTTGTAGTCGATGACCTGTTTCAGCAGGTCGGTGTGCGGCACGGGGAAGTCGTGCTGCATTTCCTGCTTGAACACCATGGTGTGTTTCCACGGGCCGTTGTCGTGCCACATCAGCATCGTCGGCGTGACTTCGTTGGGCTGGCCGTATTTGCCGATCATCTTCATGGCCACTTCGCGCGGGGTCTTGGGCCAGCCGGCGATGGTCTTGTCGGCCGACATCATCATCTCGCCACGCTTCATCGCGCTCTTGCCCTTGTCCTTCACCGGGTCATGGGCCAGGACGGCCCCGCTGGCGAAAAGCGCCGCGATACTGGCGCAAAGCAGCATGTGCCTGGTCGATGTTGTTTTCATGGTCTGGCTTCCTGTGCAGAAGTGACACGCGACGGGGGAGGCCCGTCGGCTGTGTTGAGGATCAACAGGTCGATGGATACGCCTGGCGTCGTCACCACAACGTGACTGCTGGGTACGTATTAGTCTCAAAAAGCACATTGATCGTGTCGCATGCCCACTGACCTTTTTGACAACCTGTTCGCGCGTTTCAGCCTGGACGCCAGCCTGCTGCATGCGGGGCCGTTGTGCGGCGTGACCGAGGAGTCAGTGGTCGAAGGCCAGGGACATCTGCATGTCATCCAGCGCGGATGGGTGGAGGTACGGCATGAACCACTCCCTGCGCTGCACATCCGCGAGCCGAGCCTGCTGTTCTACCCGCGCCCGCTGGCGCATTGCTTCCTGACCGACGAGCAGAGCGGGGCCGATTTCGTGTGTGCGACGGTGGGATTCCGCAGCGGACGCATCAATCCGATCCTCCAGGCATTGCCGCCGATGCTGGTGTTGCCGCTGGCGCAGATGGCGGGCGCGCACGCCACGATCGACCTGTTGTTTGCCGAGGCCTCCAAGCAACACCACGGGCAACGCAGCGTCATGGATCGCCTGTTCGAGGTGTTGCTGATCCAGCTGCTGCGCAAGGTGGTCGACGAGGGACTGATGTCGACAGGCATGCTGGCAGGGCTTGCGCACCCGCAACTGGGCAAGGCGATCGCCGCATTGCACAAGGCGCCCGGCGATGCCTGGACGCTGGAGTCACTGGCGGCGATCGCGTGCATGTCGCGCAGCCGGTTCTCCCAGGCATTCAAGACCACATTGGGCTCCACCCCGGGCGACTATCTGTGCAAATGGCGATTGACGCTGGCGCAAGAACGCCTGCTCCACGACGTGCCGCTCAAGCAGGTGGCCGCCGAAGTGGGTTACGGCAGTCCGGTCGCGTTGTCGCGCGTGTTCAAGGCACGCCTCGGCATGTCGCCCCGCGCCTGGATGCATGCGGAGCAGTTGGCCCAGCGCACCTGACCGCTCCGCAGGCGATCCCATCACCACGTTTTTCGCAGGCGCGTGTTGAGGTGGCGCCGCCCGTGATCCAACAAGGACTTTCCCATGCCGATGTTCGACCTGACCCCGCCCACCGACGCGCAGCGCCGCGAACGCACCGCAGGTCTTAACGCCGACGAACGCCGCGTACTGCTCGAGCACGGCACCGAGGCGGCATTCTGCGGCGTGTTCCTCGATAACAAGCTCGACGGCACCTACACCTGTCGTTTTTGTGGACTACCGTTGTTCCGTTCGGATGCGAAGTTCGATTCGGGCACCGGCTGGCCGAGCTTCTTCCGGCCCTACGACGCCGCGCACGTGCGAGTGGTGCGCGACACCAGTTACGGCATGGTGCGCGAGGAGATCGTCTGCGCGCGTTGCGGCAGCCATCTCGGCCATGTGTTCCAGGATGGGCCGCCGCCAACCGGCCAGCGGCATTGCCTCAATTCGGTGTCGCTGGCGTTCACGCCGGATGGCGAACCGCTGCCTGATCCATTGCGACGCGGCGGCGGTGAGTCGCAGTCGCTGCCATGACTCGTCGTACGCGCGTCAGTGGGCCGGCATCGCGCCTTTCTAAGATTGAATCTGCATGAATCGAATCTGCATAAATCGAATCTGCTTGACCGAAACTGCATGATCGAATCGCACGACCATGCCGTGCGTTGTTGACACAGGACCGTCGATTGGAACAACCGCCCGCTCACGAGCCGCAAACCGCATCGATCGTCGACCTGTTGTTGTTGACGCTGCTGGTGGCGGTCACCTCTTATCTGTCGCTCATGCTGACCCGCGTCCCCAGCGGTGCTGCCGCGGTCTGGGTAGGCAACGGATTGATGGTGGGCTGGTTGCTGTCGCGGCCCACGTCTGTATGGCTGCGCTACGCGGCCGCTGGTTTTTTTGCTGGCGTGCTGGCGCGCGTGCTGGCGGGTGACGGCCTGGCCTATGCGTTTGCCCTGAGCATCGCCAACCTGATCGAAGTCCTGCTGGTGGCCGGCACCGTGCGCCGTCATATCCAGGATGTCGGCCATCCGGAGCGCTGGCTGGCCTTGGGCCGCGTGGCGACGCTGAGCACGCTGGGGGCTTGCGCGGTGTCGGGTGTGCTCGCGGCCACGGCGGCATCACTCATCAGCGGCGCGCCGTTTGCCATCAACTTCGCCGTCTGGTATGTCGCCCACGTGATCGGCATGGTGCTGGTGGCGACATTGACCGCCGTCGCGCACAGTGAAGGCAGCGCTTTGCTCGGAAGACCCGGACGCCGCGGCGCGTTCGCTGTCAGCATGTTGCTGATTGCGCTGGTGGCCTCTGCGATCTTCGCGCAAACCAGATTCCCATTGCTGTTCATGACATTTCCACCGTTGCTGTGGGCAGCCTATCGGCATCGCTTCGCGGGCGTGGTGGTTGGGATTACATTGCTGGCCATGATCAGCAGCGTCGCCACGGCCCTCGGTCACGGGCCGGCGATGTTGATCAGCGGTCTAAGTGAAACCGGGCGCACGTTCCTGGTGCAGACATTCATCGGCGCGGCGTGCCTGTTGACGTTTCCTGTGTCGCTGGTCATGGCCGAACGCGCGCGCCTGGCGGCCAAGGTGCGTGAAAGCGAAGCGCAGTACCGGATGCTTGCCGATTACTCGCACGACGTGGTCATCCGCATGCGCGCCGACGGTCAACGCCTGTACGTGTCGCCATCGGCCAAGGACATCCTGGGCTGGGAGCCGGGCGAGCTATTGAAGACCCGTTGGGACTTGGTGCATCCCGACGAGCGCGCCAAGCAACGCGAAGAGATGGCGAGGTTGCTCGCCGATGGCATTCCCTACACCACCACTTATCGCGTGCAACACAAGCAGGGCCATCACGTCTGGATCGAAGCCGTCGGCCGGCTGATCCCGAGCATGGATCGCAACCACATCGGCACGATGGACATCATCTATGCCGGCCGCGACATCGGCCAGCGTGTGGCGGCAGAGGAATCGCTCAAGGCCAGTCAGCTGGAACTGGAAAAACTGGCGCGCGTCGACAGCCTCACGGGTCTCGCCAACCGCCGCCAGTTCGACGAGCGACTGTCGCTGGCGCTGGCGCGTAATCGCCGGCATCAGGCGCCGCTCGCCCTGCTGTACATGGACATCGATTATTTCAAGCGCATCAACGACAGCCTGGGCCATCTCGTGGGCGATGCAGTGCTGAAAGATTTCGCCCAGCGCCTGACCGCATGCGTGCGTACCGAAGACCTGGTGGCGCGGCTGGGCGGCGACGAGTTCGTGATGCTGGTGGAGGATGCCGCAACAGCGCAGGTCGCCGAGACCATCGCCCGCAAGCTGGTTGAGACCATCGGCCAACCCACTGTCATCGACGGCACGGCGATAACGGTCACCACCAGCATCGGTATCGCCTTCTGCACCCGCGTCACCGACGAAGCGGAACTGATGTGGTATGCGGACAAAGCCTTGTATGTCGCCAAGGGCGGGGGCAGGAACACGTTCCATCTGGTCACGGTGGAGTGAGCCTGCATGGGAGCTGGTCAATCGCTTCGAAACTGTTGCGGGGTTGCTCCGCTGGGCCTTGAGTCGCGAGCGTTGAAACATCAGGTTCTCCGGCGCCGTCGATCGATCAAAGCGCCTGCAATGCAATTTCAGCGTCCGCCGCCGCGACTCGCTCCTGCTGCTGCAACCGCCACATCTGCGCGTAATGCCCATCCAGCGCCTGCAACTGCGCATGGCTGCCGCGCTCGACGATGCGGCCGCTGTCCATCACCAGGATCTCGTCGGCGTCCATCACCGTCGACAGCCGATGCGCGATCACCAGCGTGGTGCGGCCGACGGCGATGCGATCGAGTTCTGCCTGGATCGAACGCTCCGAGCGTGAATCCAGCGCCGAGGTCGCCTCGTCGAAGATCAGGATCGCCGGGTTCTTCAGCAAGGCGCGCGCGATCGCCACGCGCTGCTTCTCGCCGCCGCTGAGTTTCAAGCCGCGCTCGCCGACTTCCGATTCGTAGCCATCGGGCAACGACACGATCAGGTCGTGGATGTGCGCCGCCCTCGCCGCCTGCTCCACCTCCTCGCGCGTCGCCGCAGGGCGGCCGTACAGGATGTTGTAGTAGATGCTGTCGTTGAACAGCACCGTATCCTGCGGAACGATCGCGATCGCACCGCGCACCGACGCCTGCGTGTAATCGCGGATGTCGCGGGTCATGCCATCGACATCGCGGATGGTGATGTGCCCGCCATCGACGTCGTAAAAACGATACAGCAGGCGCGCCAGCGTGGATTTGCCGGAACCCGAATGACCGACCACGGCCAGCGTGCCACCGGGCGCGATCCGGAAGCTCACGTCCTGCAAGATCGGGCGGCGCGCGTCGTAGGCGAACTGCACGTGGTCAAAGGCGACATGCGGTTGCGCGGCATGCAGCGGCATCGCATCGTCGCGGTCCTGCACGTCCTGGCGCTGGTCGAGCAGGCCGAACAGGCGCTCGAGGTTGGTGAAGGCCTGCTTCACTTCGCGATACATCATGCCGAGCATGTTCAACGGCGACGACAGTTGCAGCAGCAAGGCATTGACGAATACCAGGTCGCCGATGGTCATGGTGCCGGCGACGACACCGGCCGCGGCGCGCCACATCATTGCGGTCACGCCGATGGCGACGATGGAGGTCTGCCCGAGGTTCAACACCGCCAGCGTCTTGCGGCTCATCACCTGCGCGTTTTCCAGGCGGATCAGGTTCTCGTCGTAGCGGCGCGCCTCGTGCTCCTCGTTGCCGAAGTACTTGACGGTCTCGTAGTTCAACAGCGAATCCACGGCGCGTTCGCTGGCATGCGTGTCGGCCTCCACCGAGGCGCGGTAGAAGCGCGTGCGCCACTCGGTGATCGACACGGTAAAGGCGATGTACGCCGCCAGCGTCAGCAGCGTGATGACGACGAAACCCCAGTCGTAGTTCCACGCCAGCACCGCGGTTACCAGTACGACTTCAAACAGCGTCGGCACGATGGTGTACAGCGTCCAGTCGAGCAGGTCGGAGATCGCGGTGCCACCGCGCTCGACGTCGCGCGCCACGCCGCCGGTGCGCCGCGCCAGGTGGAATTTCAGCGACAGCGCATGCAAATGCCGGAACACCTGCAGCGTGACCCGTCGCGACACGCGCGCCATGACGCGCGCGAACACGACCTGACGCAGTTCGGTGAACAACGTCACCGACAGGCGCGAGGCGCCATACGCCAGCAACAAGGCCAGCGGCAGCACCAGCAACGTCGGCGTGACCGCGAGGCCATCGACCAGGTGCTTGAGCACCAGCGGCACGGTCAGGTTGGCCAGCTTGCCGGCGACGACCAGCGTCAAAGCCAGCGAGATGCGGCCAATGAAGGGTTTCAGGAACGGCAGCAGGCCCCGGATCACCTGCCATTCGCTGCGCGCGGACAGATCGCGCGCGACCGGGGCGGCACCGATCTGTGTTGCGGTGTCGGTGTCGGGCGCAGTCGTGGCGGGTTTGGTCATGGCGTTGAGATGGTGCCGCAATTGCGGACTTCAAACGAAACAGGCTGTTCTGTGGCACGGCGCACTTGGACGCGATGCGCCTTTGTAGGAGCGCACCTGGGCGCGAGT
>JBBJNO010000088.1:0-9232 GCA_037720875.1 Luteimonas sp.
GCTGGCGGTGAGCAAAGTGCCGGCCGGACCCGGCAGCGGCGGCGACGGGAACCGGCCAGCGCCTTCCACGCCCAGCACACCCGCCGCACGGAAATTCGCCAGGCTGTAGCCCTCGTAACGCATGCTGTCGTGGCTGAACACCCAGCGGATGCGGCGGGTGTCATCGTCGAATTCCATCGGCACCAGGTTGGTCAGTTCGTTGCGCACGGGCAGGTCGCCTGCATTCGCGCCCATCGTGAAGACCTCCGAGATCGCGGCCTGCTCCCGCCACAGCGGTGCGTCCGCCGATGTACTGCTGCTTTCATCGGCATGCGTCAGGCCCATGCGCATCAGATCCTTGCCTTCGGCAAAGACCGCGGCCTTGATGCTGTTCGGCGGGTTGGTCGCCAGGTTGTTGGGGTGCGTGCCCGTCGCGATCCACGCGGTTTCGACGCCCACGCCTACCAGCATCAGCGCGACCCACATTGCCAGCAGCAGCGGCGCCGCGGTCGCCAGCATGCCGGGCAGCGCCGCCGACATCACGCCCGACAGCCCTTTCGGCAACGCCGAGAGATCCGGCTTGAAGGCGAACAGCACCATCGCCAGCAGCCATGCCAGGGCCAGCAGCTGCAACGCGACCGCACCCATGCCCACGGCCTGGCTGAAGCCGATCAGCAGCAGGAACACGAAGGCGCACACGCCGTACCGCTTGTTGGTCAGCATCGCGTAGCTGCCGATGAGATAGCCGCACCACGCGACCAGCAACCCCGACAACGACAGCCACAGATGGCGCGTATCGAGCACGCGTGCGGTCATCGTGTCCTGCCAACCGGCGATGACCAGCAGCGGCAACAGCACCGCGACAGACAACAGCACCGCGCCGGCGCCCAGCAGTGCGAGGGCGATCCGCCAGTGCGGTGTCGGCCGATGCAGCAGGTTCAACCAGGCATTCGGGCGCCGGTATCCGCCCATCTGGTACAGCCCGAGCAGCAGGCCGGTCAGCACATACACGATGCCGATGACCTGGTAAATCAGCTTTGGCTGCTGCGCGAGGTCGACCATGCGCGTCATGAAGCCGAGCACGACCAGCTGCAAGGCCGCGTAAGCGATGGCCCAGCTGCGGAAGCGCAGCAGTTCGGCCTTGAAAATATCCAACATGTCGTAGTCCTCGATGTGCGCGCGTCAGGCGGGTGTGCTGGTTGTCAGCGGCGTCGCGTGGTTTTTCGCCAGGAAGCCGTTGACCGCGCGGCCCAGGCTCACCGGCATGCTCTGCACCGAGCGCGCGCCGCTGGCGCGCAGGAACTGCGCGAAGTCCTCGTCCTGGTCCAGCACCAGGTAGTGGTGCAATCCGTCGAGGCGTTGCAGTTGCAACAGCCCCGGCACCGTCGCTGCGTCCGGGCCCTTGAACGGGATGTCGGCCACCCAGTGGGTGACGCGCGCGCAGAAGTCTTCCGGCGCGGACTGGTTCATCAACCGTCCGCGCTCGAGAATGATCAGGTTGTCGGCGACACGCTCGATCTCCTCCATCTGGTGCGAGCAATAGATCACCGTGATGGCTTCGGCCGCATTGCTGTACAGCAGCGACTCGAGGCGAGCGCGAGCTTGCGGCCGTAGCGCTTGCTGAGCACGGTGGTTTCGATGACGTATTCGGTGGAGTCTGATGCGGTGGTGTCGAACATGGCGGTCTCGGGAAAGGGATTCGGTGGGCGGAAGCGGCGTGCGCGTAAACCTTTTTTCGGGGCTCAATGAACGCTTGAGCAAGTTCGTAATGTGTTTTCCGTCATTCCCGCGAAGGCGGGAATCCAGTGACTTGCGTGACTTCATTGCGATCTGCACGAACGTCGCTGGATTCCCGCCTTCGCGGGAATGACGGATGAGAGGGGCGGACAGTCGATTCAACACGGCTCAGGCGGATTTGCGGGGCGCCAGCGCGAGAAACTCCAGATGCAGGCGCGCCTGCACCTCGTCAGGCGGGTAATCGAGCGCGATCACGTCATTGAGGAAGCGCCCGATGGCATCGTCGAGCCGGCGTTCGCGTTCGCCATCGCTCAGCCGCTGGCGCGGCGTCGCGACGTACAGGCCCAAACCCTGGCGCGATTCCAGCCAGCCTTCGGTCACCAGTTCGGCATACGCCTTGGCCACGGTGTTGGGATTGATCGTCAACTGCTGCGCCAGCCCGCGCACGCTGGGCAGCTGGTCGCCGGGCGACAGCTCGGCGGTCGCGATCTTCATCCGGATCGCATCGACGATCTGCTTGCTGATGGGCCGGGGATCGCCGGTGGCGATCTGGAGCATCAAGGCTTGGGTGCGGGCCATGTGGTGTTCCGTCTGTACTATGTGATCTAGTACAGTACGAACTGATCCGGCTGTCAACACTTATTTCACATCAACCCGCAAGTCGCAGAAAGGCCGATCTGGTCGCGTGCGTGGCCTATGAGAAGTTCGAAGTGGATGACGTCACCGTCAACGGTCAGACCTTCGACATCAACGACGGCGAAGATGGCTACAGCGCCGAAGTCGGCGTGCGTGGTGCGTTGACCACCAACTTCGAGGGCTACGCAACTGCCGGTTACGAAGACTTCGGCGACGGCGCCGACGACTTCTACGGCCGCCTCGGCGCGCAGATCAAGTTCAACCCACCTGGGGCCTGAGCGGCGACGTCAAGTTCGCCGACGGTGACACCCAGTGGTTCGTCGGCCCGCGCCTGACCTGGTAAGCGCTCCACAACACGTGTGACCCGCGGCGACGGTTCCCTCCCTGTCCCCGTCGCGGCTGGAAACCCGGCCTCGTGCCGGGCTTCGTTTTTTTGGAGGCGCCGGCGTTCGCAAACGACTCCCGTCGTTGCAAGCCGCGCATCCGCTTCTGTAGAGCGGAGCTTGCTCCGCTGCTGTTGATCTGCGGCGCGAAAAGCAGCGGCGGCGGAGCAAGCTCCGCCCTACAACGGCAAGGGCATGCGAATGGCGCAGCCACGGACTAGCGGAACAACGTCTCCGGATACTCCGCTTTCTGATCGCGCGCCAGCAACTGGCGCAATCCATCCGCTGGCGTGATCTCGCCGTGCAACACCGCCTGCACTGCGCGGGAAATCGGCAGTTCGACGCCGTGCCGTTGCGCCTGGCGCATCACTTCATCGGCGGTCTGCACCGATTCGACGACCTGGCCAATGTCGCGCACGGCATCCTGCAACGACTGGCCCCGCCCCAGCGCCAGACCGAGCCGCCGGTTGCGCGACAGGTCGCCGGTGCAGGTCAGCACCAGGTCGCCGAGCCCGGCCAGGCCCATCAGCGTTTCCGGCTGCCCGCCGATCGCCGCCGACAAGCGCAGCATTTCGTTGAGGCCGCGCGTGATCAAACCGGCGCGTGCATTCAAGCCGAGCTGCATGCCATCGGCGACGCCGGTGGCGACGGCCAGCACATTCTTCATCGCGCCGCCCAGTTCGGCGCCAATCATGTCGTCGCCGGTGTAGGCGCGGAACGCGGGGCCGTGCAACACGTCGGCGACGGTTTGCGCGAAGGCGGCATGGTCGGAATGCACGGTCAGCGCGGTCGGCAAACCCATGGCGACTTCCTTGGCGAACGACGGACCGGTGACGACCGCCAGCGGCACGGTGCCGCCGAGGATCTCGCCCGCCACTTCGTGCAGGAAACGCCCGCTGCCCGGCTCGAAACCCTTGGTGGCCCACGCCACGCCCGCACTGGACGGCCGATGCGGCGCCAGCAGATGCAGGGTTTCGGCGAAGGCGTGTGACGGCACCACCACCAGCACCAGATTGGCGTCGCTTAGCACTTCGGCTACATCGGTGGTCGCGCGCAACCCATCGGGCAACAGGATGCCAGGCAGGTAACGCGGGTTTTCGTGGCGCGACGCGATGTCCGCGATGATCTGCGCATCGCGGCCCCACAACGTGGCGTGGCCGCAGTGCCGGGTGATCAACGCGGCGAGCGCGGTGCCCCATGAGCCCGCGCCCAGCACAGCAACGGATGGCGGATCCGCCATCACGGCACTCATCGACGGATCAGGCGTTGCCAGCCGTCTCGGTACCGGCCGCAAGTTCGCCGTCGCTGCCGCCGGCTTCCTGCTGCGCGGCGCGCTGGCGCAGGCCCTCGGCATACAACGCGTCGAAGTTGATCGGCTGCATGACGAACTGCGGGAAACCGCCCGCCTGGATCAAATCGCCAATGGTCTGGCGCACGTACGGATACAACACCGCCGGGCATTGCGTGCCAAGCATCGCATCGACGCCGGCGTCCTCGAACCCGGTCAGGCCAAACACGCCCGCCTGCTGCACTTCCGCGAGATACGCGGTCTTGCCGTTGACGGTGCAGGTCAGGGTCACGCCAAGCACGACTTCAAAGGCGTTGTCGTTGAGGCGCTGCACGCGCTGGTTGAGGTTCATCTGCAGCTCGGGCTGGCCCTGCTCGTTGAACACCTGCGGCGCGTTGGGGGCCTCGAAGGAGACGTCCTTGATGTAGAGCTTCTCGACGGTGAACGAGGCGCCGCCCTGCATGTCGGTGGGGGCGAGTGCGCCGTTGCTGGTTTCTTCGGACATTGCGTACTCCAGAATGTGGTGAGTGAAAGTCAGTCGGCGATTATCGCACGCGGTCGCGGCGCGCTTGATGTCGTTTTTAAGCCCTGAAAACAGCCGTCATCCAGACGGAAGCCGGGGCCCGGCTTGGATAGGAGGCTCTGATCACTGGAGCCTGGCTTTCGCCTGGATGTTCGTCTGTTCAGCCCCGTCCCTTGACCAGTGGCAGGTCCGCCTGCTGCCAGGCCGCGATGCCGCCATCGAGCACGTACACCTTTTCAAACCCGGCCTTGTTCAGCCGCTTGGCCGCCGGACCCGCGCCCTGCCCGGTCTTGCAGACCAGCACCACCGGCAGCGATTTCGCGGTCTTCAGCTGCGCGTTCTCGGGATCGAACTGCGTCATCAGCACGTTCTTCGCGCCGGCGATGTGGCCCTTGTCGAAGTCGGCGAACGGACGCAGGTCCACCACCAAGGCATTGTCGCGGTTGATCAACCCGGTCAGTTCCGCCGGTCGCAGCGCCTTGTAGCCGCGGAACAGGCCCGATAGCTCATTGAAGAGGATCGCGATGGTCAGCCCGGCCAGCGCCAGCGACAACGCGGGATTGCGGCCGGCAAAGGCCATGAGTTCTTCAGGATTCACAAGCAACCGGAGGGGTCAAGCGGGCCGGGATTGTCGCACACGCGTTTTGCCGCACAGCGCAACTGCATTGCAGGAACGCCTCTGGGCGCGATGACGCGTTACCGGGCGAGCCCCTTCAGTTGCCCGAGGCTGAAGTGCGTGTACCCGATCCGGTTGGCCGGCACCTGCAGCAGGTACTCGAACAACGCGATGCCCCAGCTGACCAGCGCCGCGACGATCCACGGTTTCTGGTTGAGCTCCTTGAGATGCGCGTACCACGCGAACGTCATGAAAAGATTGGAGAGCAGCAACAACCCGGTGGTTGCAGGAATATCGGCACGGGCGATGGCCTTGTTCACGACGGCCCCGGAGCTTACGGGCATGCAGAGACTTGTTGCCACCGATAGAACCGTTCGTGCGCGAGCGCCAGCAAATCCAGGTCTTCGGGTGTGTCGCCATACGCATAGATGCGTTCGTAATGCGGCAAGTCGTACACCGCCCTGACACGCCGCGCCTTTTCCTTGCGGACGCATTGCGGCCCAAGGTAGCGGCCGGTGAGGATGCCGCCCGCGTGTTCCAGCGATGAGCAGATCAGCTCCACCTGATGGGCCTCGCACCAATGGCGCAGATAGAGGTTCAGGCTCAATTGGGAATGTCGGCACTGGCATCCAGCAAGGGCGTGCAACGGCCGAACAAATTCCTAACCGTCATGCGGGATGGCAATCAGGCCAATCTCCATGTCGCCCACGGACACCGTTGCAGACTGGCCTGCACGCACAATCACCACTGGCGACATTGCGCCATGAGCCGTATCAAGATTCGCGGAAATCCTGAGCTTTCCCTCGCCTGCATCGTCGACTGTGAGCATGAGCCTGTACCCATCCGGCCCAGAGACCTCGATTTCCGCACGGACACCCATCTCGACAACGACACTCGGCGAAGCAAATCGCTCGCCGTGGTGCGAAACATTGGCGGACACCTTGTACGCATTTGCGGCAAGGCTGCTGAATGAAGCAGCGGCGAGCGCGATAGCGAAGGCCACGCATGTGATTCCTCGAGTCTGCATGTCATTTTCCTTGGTTTGCCGACACGGGCATCATACCGGGCCGCGCGGCGACTTCGGCTTGGATGCATGGCCCGGTGGCAAGGCGTGGGCCATGTGAATGACGCCGTTGTCATTTGCCACCACCCGGAATCCAAGCCGCGTGTACAGGCGTCGGGCGGGATTCTCCGCGTAGACGCGCAGGCGCAGCTCGGCCATGCCCCTGCCGATGGCTTGCGCCTTGGCCTGCTCGACAGCCCATGTGCCGACTCCACGCCCCGTGTGCGACGGGAGGACTTGCAAGTCCCTGATCTCAAGCGCTCCGTCCACCGCAAGGAGCCTCAAGACGCCGACCGGGATGTCGTTGCCGGAAATGACCAGATTCTCGAACTGGATCCAGCTGTCGTGATAACGCCGCGGATCCCAGGCGATGCCCCTTGTCGACAGATACGAGGCCATGTTCGAGCGATGGAGCGACTCGCAGAAAGGCAGGTCTGCCGGTAACGCTTGCCTGAGTGAGAGCCTCACTGTCACCTGCCGCTGAAGGTTGCCGAGCCGCGGTGCGGTTGGATGCGGATGTGGTAGATGCGAATGTGGTAGATGCGAATGTGGTAGATGCGGATGCGGCTTGAATGAAGTCGTCAACCAGGCGGCAGATGACGCAGTGCCGGTCGCTCAGGTGCGATATCAGTACGGGCGGCACCTGCCATCGATTGGACAATTACTGTCCAGCCCAAAAATCCGGCAAGCCACCGGTGATCCACCACCGCTTGGCTCCCGCGTCATAACGCCAGCTTTCCGTGTAACGGATGCTGCGCTCGGCCATGGTGTTCTTGTTGATGACGCCGACCTGGATCTCGCGCATCGCCGTGCCTTCGCCCATCCGCTCGGCGAGGTCGCGGTAGCCGGAGACCTGGATCTGCTTGTAGCGCTCGAATTGCAGTTCGGTCATCGGGTGGGCTTCGCGGTAGTCCGGGTCAACCACTTGCCAGGCGCCCTCGAAATCGCCCCAGCGGATCGCCGCCGAATAGGCGTATTGCATTTCCTGCAGCGCGCTCATCTTGCCGCCGCCGCTGGCGCAACCCGCAAGCAGGGCGAGCAGCAGCACCACTCCAACTTTCAGCATCCGCATTTCCCGCACTCCGCCATGGCATCAGCCGGCATCGTAGCGCTTCGCGATGGCGACGTAGCGCGCCTTGCAGGTGGCGGCCGCGCCGCCGCCGGGGAGCCGCACGCACGCGTTCAGCAGGGTGCGGGCGCGGCCGTCGTCGCGCAGCTGTCGGGTGAATGCATCCCACGACGCGTCCTCGGCCAGTTGCGCTTCGGCCTCCAGGTCGGAGAACACCGGCGCGCGGAAACTCACTGCGCTGTCGGCAACGTACACCTCGGCGTGCAGGCCGGCCTCCTCCAGCCGCAGCGTGACCAGGCCCCACGACGCCAGCGTCATCAGCGAACTCAAGCTGCCGCCGAACGCGCAGCCCTTGTCATTGACGTGGCAGGCCAGCGGCGCGTGCAGGCGCAGGCGGGCCCCGTCGTAGGCCGCAATGCGCATCCGCATCGCGGCCACCGGCGGCATCGCCTGGTAGCAGGCATCGAGTCGCATCAACATCGGGTCGCGATCCATCGAGGGCTCGTCTTGTCCAACGGATTATCTTCAGGGGAACGGCTATGCGAAGCTTCCGCGATGACGCGTCCATCGACCGCTGCACCGCCGCTCGCCGGATGGTACGTGATCTCGTTGCGACCACGCGGCGACCATGCCGCGCTGCGACGTGCAGCCTCGGCCCACGGTGCGAAGGTGCTGGCGTTGTCGCCCTGGCGCATTCAGCCGCTGGATGACGCGGACACGCGCGCGGCATTGGATGCCGCGATCGCGGCCGGCACCGTGGTGGCCACCAGTCCGGCCGCCGTGCGCGCCGCTGCCGCACTCCAGTGGCTGAAGACCCACGATGCACAGCACTTCGTTGCCGTCGGCGAAGGCACGGCGGCGGCGTTGCGGCGCGCCGGCATCGCGCAGGTCGAGACGCCGACACGCATGGACAGCGAAGGTGTGCTCGCCCTGCCTGTGTTGCAACACGTCAATGGACGCGACATCGGTTTGATCACAGCGCCCGGTGGCCGCGATCGCATCGAACCGGCGTTGTCCGCACGCGGCGCGATCGTGCGGCGCGCGGAGGTTTACCAGCGCGTAGCGGTTGCACTGTCGCCACGCGCGATGCGCGCATTGCGGGGGCTCACCGCGCCCGCGGTGATTGCGCTCAGCAGCGGCGAGGCCTTTGTGCGGATCCTGGATGCACTGCCTGCCAGCGCCGCGGACGCGCTGCGGGGTTGCAAGGTCGTCGCGGCCAGCCAGCGGCTGGCGGATCTTGCGCGCGGACGCGGCTTCGACGACATCGTGGTCGCCGCAAGCGCGCTACCACGCGACTTGCTGGCGGCGGCTGCAGCCAACGTGGATCGCTGATCCTGGGATCGCTGATCTTGGGCTGGCTGCACCTGACGATGTCTCATCCGGCAACGTCCGAAGAACAAGTCCCTGGTGGCCTGGGTCGAATCTGGAGCGATGACCGCGCTGTTGGGTGATCGGGGCACGCGCCCCGGGGTCGCTGCGCTCCACCCGGGCGACGGGCTGCCGACGCAGTGTTCCACGCGACACCGGCGTAAGGTCGGCGCCGCATCCACTACCATGCACATCCCCCGCCGATTGCACCTGTCGTGAACCCACGCGCTTCCCTTCCCGCGCCGCGCCGGCACAGTCCTGCCGTGCTGTGGCTGGCCGTCCTGCTGTTGCTGGTGTTCGCTTGCTGGCGCGGCTGGCAGTGGTGGCAGGCGCGCACTGCGTCCGCGCAAGCCGAACTCTCCGGCACGACGCAACAACTGCTTGCGATGGACAGCCGCATCGACGCCCTGCGCCGCGACCAGCGTACGCAGGCGCAGCGGTTGCAAGGCGCCGATGCCACCAACCGCGTGTTGCGCGACGAATTGCTCGGCATCGGCCAACGCGCGGCGTTGCTGGAGGATAGCCTCTCGCGATTGGCCGATCCCGACCACACCGGTGTGCAGGCGCTGC
>JBBJNO010000089.1:0-9217 GCA_037720875.1 Luteimonas sp.
CAGGTACAGCGTGCCGATGTCCTTGTGGTTGGTCGAGAAGAACCAGCGCTCGACGAAGCCCTGCTTGTAGCCGTGCTCGTCGGTCTGGTGCTCCGCGCCCGGATGCTCCGCGCCTGGATGATCAGCGCCCGGATGCTTCGCGCCGGGAAGATCAGCGCCGTGATGATCGGCAGGGGCTGGATAAGTCGCCATGGTTTACCTTCTGGGTAGTCTTGCGATCAGCCGCCCGCGGGCGGGTCGGCTTCGGTGGAACCGGTGGTTTCAGGCGCACCGCCAACCGGCGGTGCTACGGGTGCGGGGTCGGTCGCGGGATCCACGGCGGCCGGACGCGCCGCGCCGGTACCGCTGGGCGTGCCGCTGGCCGCATCGATCGCGCTGGCCGCGCTGGCTTCGGACGGTACCGGCGCGTTCTTCGCCTTCTCGGCGGCCAGCCACGATGCAAACTCCGCCTTGGGCACTGCGCGCACCACGATCGGCATGAAGCCATGATCCTTGCCGCACAGCTCCGCGCACTGGCCGCGGTAGATGCCGGGGGTCTCGATGTCCGACCAGGCCTCGTTGACGATGCCCGGGATCGCATCCTGCTTCCAGCCCAGCGCCGGCACCCACCACGCGTGGATCACGTCGTCGGCCGTCACCACGAAACGCACCTTGGTGTCGACCGGCAACACCAGCATGTTGTCGACTTCGAGCAGGTAGTTCGGATTGGATGCCAGGGTGGGTTGCTGCTTGCTCTGGCGCATCACGTCGCTGGCGCGCGCGAGGCGGCTGGTGAAGCTGACGTCTTCGCCCAGGTATTCGTACTTCCACATCCACTGGTAGCCGGTGATCTTGACCGTCATCTCGGCCTTGCGGGTGTCGTAGATCTTGATCAGATTGGCGGTGGCCGGCCACGCCAGGCCGATCAGGATCACGATCGGCACCACCGTCCAGATGATCTCCGCGGTGGTGTTGTGGCTGAACTGCGCAGCGACCGCGCCTTTTGATTTGCGGAACTTGAACATGGCGTAGAACATCGCGCCGAACACCAGGATGCCGATCACCACGCAGATCCACAGCACAATCATGTGCGACTCGTAGGCGACCTGCGAGGTGTGGGTGACGCCCTTGCCCATGTTCAGCTGCCAGCGCTTGGGATCGGCCGACTGCGCCCATGCCAGGGCCGGGAACAACGTCGCCATCGCCGTCGCTGTCGCCAGTAATACGGTTCGCATCCAACGCGCTTGCATCATTTGCCAGACCCCAATGTCATCGGTCGCGACCAGTGGGCCATGGACGCGGCCCCGGTAGCGGAAGAATTGTTCCGGCCCCGCGAGTCGTCGGAAGGCAACGGAAAACCGTGAAATGGTAGCCTCCGGAGGCCTTTTCCGGCAAGCGAAACCGGCGTCCGCACCGCGCCGCGGAAGCCGCGAAATGCGTGCAGCCGCTAGAATTCGCGGTCTCCGCGCCCAACTGAAGTTCCGTGACCGAAATCCTTTCGCCCGAATTGCCGACTGCCCAAGCCGTGTTGCGCGCCGCGATCACCGCCGCCTGGAGCCGCGACGAGACCGAACACGTGCGTGAGTTGCTGGTGCAGGCAAGGCAACCCGATGCGGATCGCGCCGCGATCCAGGCCACCGCCGCCGACCTGGTACGCCGGGTCCGCGCCCGCACGCAGGAGCAGGGTGTCATCGAGGCCTTCATGCGCCAGTACGACCTCGGCAGCGAGGAAGGCGTGCTGCTGATGTGCGTGGCGGAGGCGCTGTTGCGCATTCCCGACCAGGGCACCGCCGACAAGCTCATCCGCGACAAGCTGGGCGAGGCCGACTGGCAACGGCACGTGGGCCGGAGCGATTCGGTACTGGTCAATGCCTCGACCTGGGGGTTGATGCTGACCGGGCATCTGGTCAACCTGAGCGAATCCACGCGCGGCAATGTCCGCGGCGCGTTCCAGAGGCTGGTCGGGCGCGTCGGCGAACCGGTGATCCGTCTCGCGGTGCGCCAGGCGATGCGGATCATGGGCCACCAGTTCGTGATGGGCCGCAGCATCGACGAGGCCCTGGCGCGTTCGCGCAAGGGTGGCAACGCGAACTACCGCTATTCGTTCGACATGCTCGGCGAAGGCGCGCTGACCACCGGCGATGCACTGCGTTATCTCGATGCGTACCGGCAGGCGATCCATGCGATCGGCAACCATGTCGCTTCGCATCGCCAGGACGATGCTCAAGGCCCACTCGATGACGTCTTCGCCGCGCCCAGTATCTCGGTGAAGTTGTCCGCGCTGCATCCACGCTACGAACACGCCAAGCGCGCACGCGTGCAGGCCGAACTCACCCCGCGTGTGCTGGAACTGGCGCAACTGGCGAAGGGTCATGGCATCGGTTTCACCATTGATGCGGAGGAGTCCGATCGCCTCGAACTGTCGCTGGATGTCATCGCCGCCGCGTATGCCGATGCATCGCTCGACGGCTGGCAGGGCTATGGCCTGGCCGTGCAGGCGTACCAGAAACGCGCGCCGTTCGTGATCGATTTCCTCGCCGATCTTGCCCGCAAGACGGGTCGCCGGATTCCGGTGCGGCTGGTCAAGGGCGCGTACTGGGACAGCGAGGTGAAACGTGCGCAGGTGGATGGGCAGAGCGGCTATCCGGTGTTCACCCGCAAGCCCAATACCGATGTGAGTTATCTCGCCTGCGCGCGGCGGATGCTGGAGGCGTCCGATGCGATCTATCCGATGTTCGCGACGCACAACGCGCACACGATCGCGGCGATTCATCGCTTGGCCTTGTCCCTTCTCCCATCGGGAGAAGGTGCCCGCAGGGCGGATGAGGGCGGGAGGATGACTCGCCAATGCACGTTCACCGCGAACGGAAAGTCCGCGCCCTCACACCCCAAGGGTGCTTCCTTCGGGGCGTCCGGCGCTACGCGCCACCTTCTCCCGACGGGAGAAGGGAACGCCGCAGCTTTCGAATTCCAGAAACTCCACGGCATGGGCGACGACCTCTACGCGGAAGTCATTCCCGCGGATCGCCTCGATGTTCCCTGCCGCGTCTACGCCCCGGTTGGTTCGCACGAAGACCTCTTGCCCTACCTGGTGCGTCGCCTGCTCGAGAACGGTGCCAATTCCAGCTTCGTCAACCGCATCACCGACGAGAACGTGGCCATCGACGAGCTGATCCGCGACCCGGTCGAGACCGTCGCCGCCTTCGACACGATCCCGCATCCCCGCATTCCATTGCCGATCGATCTGTATCGCAACCAGGCGGCTCCCCAGATGAATGCAGACCGAGACAACTCCATGGGCGCCAATCTCGCCAACGACCAGCAGTTGCACACCCTCGCCGCGCAGATCAATGCGAGCGTCGCCGACTGGCGCGCCGCGCCGCTGGTGCCGGGCGCGAAGATCACGGGCGCGAAGATCACGGGTGCGGGCATCGCGGTGACCAATCCCGCTGATCGCCGGCACACCATCGGCCAGTGGCACGCCGCCGACAGCGCGACCGTCGAACTTGCGTTGAAGAACGCCGTCGCCGCGCAACCCCAGTGGGATCGCACGCCCGCCGCATCGCGCGCCGCGATCCTGGAACACGCCGCCGATCTGCTGGAACAACGCATGCCCACGTTCATCGCGTTGTGCACCCGGGAAGCCGGCAAGACCATCCCCGATGGCATCGCCGAAGTGCGCGAGGCGGTGGACTTCTTGCGCTATTACGCGCAGCAGGCGCGCAAGCTGTTCGCGCCCGAAGCCCTGCCCGGCCCGACCGGCGAATCCAACACGCTGCTGCTACAGGGTCGCGGCGTCTTCGTCTGCATCAGCCCGTGGAATTTCCCGTTGGCGATCTTTGCCGGGCAGATCGCTGCCGCGTTGGCGGCCGGCAACAGTGTCATTGCCAAACCGGCGGAACAAACCAACCTGATCGGCCATGCCGCGGTGAAACTACTGCACGAAGCGGGGGTTCCCGAAGCGGTGTTGCAGTTCGTGCCGGGCGATGGTGCCACGGTCGGCGCGGCGTTGACGAAAGATCCGCGCGTCGCCGGCGTCGCCTTCACCGGCTCGACCGATACCGCGCGCGCGATCAATCGTGCGTTGGCAGCAAGAGACGCTGCGATCGGCGTGCTGATCGCCGAAACCGGTGGCCAGAACGCATTGATCGCCGACTCGTCGGCGTTGCCCGAACAACTGGTCAAGGACGCGCTGTCGTCGGCGTTCACCTCCGCCGGACAGCGCTGCTCGGCCGCGCGCGTGCTGTTCGTGCAGGAGGACATCGCCGACAAGGTCGTGTCGATGCTGGCCGGTGCGATGGCGGAATTGAAGGTGGGGGACCCGGCCCTGCTGTCGACCGATGTCGGCCCGGTGATCGACAGCGACGCGCTGTGCATGCTCGATGCGCACGCCACGCGCATGCGCGGCGAGGCCACACTGATCGCGCAGGCGCAAACGGATGGCAGTGTTGCCAACGGCACGTTCTTCGCCCCAAGCGCATGGGAAATCGACTCCCTCGACCGCCTGCACAAGGAAGTCTTCGGCCCGGCGCTGCACGTGGTGCGCTGGAAGGGCAGCGAGCTCGACAAGGTCATCGACGCGATCAATGCCACCGGCTACGGCCTGACCCTCGGCATCCATTCGCGCATCGACGCAACCGTCGAGCGCATCGTGGCGCGCGTCAACGTCGGCAACACCTACGTCAACCGCAACCAGATCGGCGCGGTGGTGGGCGTGCAGCCCTTTGGCGGCCAGGGCCTGAGTGGCACCGGCCCCAAAGCCGGCGGCCCGCATTACCTGCCGCGGTTCGCGACGGAGAAGACGGTGACGGTCAATACGACCGCGGCGGGCGGCAATGCGAGCTTGCTGACGCTGGGCGAGTAACTGTTTTTGCAGGAACGAGCGGACAGGTGCTCTGGCTCGTCATTCCCGCGCAGGCGGAAACCCATGCCAGCACATTGTCAGATCATCAAAGTCGCTCTGTGGCGGATTTTCCGGCATGGGTTCCCGCCTGCGCGGGAATGACGAGTAAAAAACCCCGCCGAAGCGGGGTCTTTTTTTGATGCATCCACGATCCATCAGAACCGGTACCGCGCACCTACCCCAAACAAGTTCGCATTCGCATCGAAACTGCCGGTCAGCGTCGAGCCGCTCGACGAACGCGCGTTGTTGACGGTGGGATCATCCACCAGGATGTGCGTGTAGCCGGCATCGATGCTGAGGTTCTCGCTCGCATTCCAGGTCACGCCCGCCGACAACCACTTGCGATCGGCATCGGGCAGGCGCGGCGTGCGCGTGACGTCGTTGGTGGGTGTTTCGTCGAATGCCACGCCGGCGCGGAACATGAAACGGTCGCTCATCGCCCACTCGCCGCCGAGTGAGTAGAACATCGTGTCCTCCCAGTCGAAGTCCTCGACCGTCGCACCCTGGCGCGGATTGGCGAAGTTGATCGTCACGTTGCGCAAGGACTCCCAGCCGGTGCGCGCGGCATCCGCCATCAACGCGAAGTCATCATTGATGCGCCACATCACGCTGAGCGTATCGATGCTCGGCAGGGTCAACGGCGCCGAGACGGCGCTGTCGCTGAAACGGCCAGACGACGCAACGATCGCCGGCACGCCGCTGAAGTCGGCATCGCCGGTGAGGTTGTAGTCGATTTCCGAGCGGTGCGAATAACCGATGGTGACGCTGTCGGTCGGCCGGAACTGCATGCCGACGACAAAGCCCACGCCCGTGTCATCGCCTTCCACCACCACGCGGCCATCGTTTTTCTGCGGCCCGAACGCGGCCGTGGCCGGGGACGGTGTGGTGCACAGCGAGATGCTGAGTGCGCAGATGCCCGATCCGAAATCGATGTCGTTGGACAATTTCACTTCGGCGCGCTCGTAGATGAAACCGGCGCCGACCGAAAACCGATCGGTGATGTCCACGGCCGCCGACAGGGTCAGGTCAACCACCGTCACCTCGGAGGTGATCGCGTTGTAGCGGCCGACCCAGCCGTCTTCCCACTCCGTCTTCAAGCCGAACGGCGCACTGATCATCGCGCCGATGGTCAGGCCCGATGCCTCGTGGATCGGGAAGATGGCCGACGACGACGGCACCGCGGCCGCATCGGACGGATCGCCGCCATTGCCGCCGCGCAGCGGGCTGGCCAGCGGCGACCCCGCCGCCGCGGTGCCACTGCCGGTGAAATCCGCATCCAGGTCGATCAGGGTCACGCCGACCTGCATCAGGTTCTCGTCGATCCCGGACATCGCTGCCGGGTTGTTGGCGACCACCGACGCGTCACCGTTGCTGACCGCCGAACCCGCATGGGCGCGGCCCATCGAGCGGACGCTGTTTTCCTTGAGCTGGAAGCCGGACGCCGCCACGTTGCCAACGGCCAGCGCACCCACGACGCCAAGCGCCAGGGCGGAAATACGGGTCACGCGTGTCACCTTCTGCATCAGTTGTCTCCGGAAAGGACGGGGAGTCGAGTCATCGGCCTGGCAGGGCGCACCAGGAAGCCAAGGCCTGCCGGAAACACGTCCCGACATACGATGCCGTATGCAATATACAGCGGGTTTTAACCCGAGGCTAACAAAGCCGCTGGACTAGCGCGGGGAAGTGTCTGTTTGCACCGCATCGCCATCGTGAGCGTGGATGACACACCCGTTGCCATCCGGCCCCTGATTTTGGAGAGGTGCCTCCCTCCATCCTGAGGTTGAAAATGTCGCGCGTTGTCGCCGTCATAGAGCGGAGCTTGCTCTGCTGCTTCTGCTTCAACCCTAAAGTGGGATCGAGAAAGTGCGCTCGAGCAAGCTTTGCTCCCACCCAAAACCGAACACTCGCTCGGTAACGAGAACAAGGTCAGACTTCTCCCCGGCCCTTGCAGCCCAGAATAAGTCCGCGCGGGTTCACCGGCCCGCCGTTTGCAGTTCCAGCCTGACCACCCGCACGCTGCGCGTGACGCAAGCCCACGCAACAGCCTCCCTCCAACCACTCTCGGATCAGTTCCGCCAAATGTTCGTCTCGATTCCATCACGCAAGACCAGCACGCTGCGCTGGGCCACGCCCTTGCTGTTCGTGGTGTTGTGGGGGGTCTTTTTGTGGGTGATCGCGCGCCCCAGTGCCACGTTCGGCGCGCTGCTGCTGGACTGGGGTACGCTGTCCGGCGGGCTGGCCTCGCCGAGCGTGTGGTTCGATGCAGTCCGCGACGGTCGCGCGCTGCGCCTGGTCACCGCGTTGTTCCTGCATGCCGATTGGGCGCACCTGCTCGGCAACCTGGTGTTCCTGCTGATCTTCGGCCTGCCCGCCGAACGTGCGATGGGCCCGTGGCGGTTCCTGGTGTTGTTCCTGCTCGGCGGCGCGGTGGCCAACCTCGTCGCGGCGCTCGCGATCAACGCGCCGGATCGCGTGATCATCGGCGCCAGCGGTGCGGTGTCGGCGGTGATCGGCGCGTACCTGGCGCTGTTTCCCCGCGCCAAGCTGGGCGTGGTGTTGCCACTGGGCCTGTTCCTGGAGTTCGTGCGCGCACCGGCATCGCTGCTGATCGGCATCTGGGTGTTGTTGCAGATCGTGTTCGCTTACATCGGCCCGGGTTTTGGCGCCATCGCCTGGGTCGCGCACCTCGGCGGCTTCGCCTTCGGCGGCGTGTTCGCGCTGGCGGTGCGCGCCGGCATCGCCAAACGCATGCGCAGGCAACATGGGTATTGATCGGCCCACCTATACTCACGCGATGTCGAAACCGCTTTACAAGGTGATCTTCCTCAACCACGGCAAGGTGTACGAGCTGTATGCGCGCAAAGCCGCATCGAGTGCGCTGTGGGGGTTCACCGAAGTGGGCGACCTGGTGTTCGATGTGCACGACGGGCTCGTCATCGACCCGACCGAGGAACGCCTGCGCGACGAATTCGGCGCCGCGCGTGTCCTGCATTTGCCCATGCAGAGCATCCTCCGCATCGAGGAAGTCGAGAAGAAAGGCAAGTCCGCGATCCGCGATGCGGAAACCGGCGAGAACGTCGTCACTCCTTTCCCGGTCCCTGCCAAGCCGCGCTGATTCAACTGCGATCCAGCGGACTCACCACCCCGCTCGCGCCGCGATTGAGCACATGCGTGTAGATCTGCGTCGTCGCGACATCCTTGTGACCCAGCAGCTCCTGCACCGTGCGGATGTCGTAACCGGCTTCCAGCAGGTGCGTGGCGAAGGAATGCCGCAGCGTGTGCGCCGACACCGGCTTGACGATGCCCGCGCGCCGGCACCCGGTCTTCAGCGCCCGTGCCAGCATGCCATCGTCGAAATGGTGGCGTCGCTGCATGCCATCGCGTGGATCCAGCGAACGTCGCACCGACGGAAATACGTATTGCCAACCCAATTCGCATGCCGCATTCGGATACTTTCGCGACAGCGCATGCGGCAACCACGCCACGCCAAAGCCCTCCACCACATCCGCCGCATGCAATGCACGCGCACGTTCCACTTCGCGTTGCAACGGCTCCACCAGCGAGCGTGGCAACACCGTGCGCCGGTCCTTGCCGCCCTTCCCGTCGCGCACCGTGATCTCGTTGCGCGCGAAATCGACGTCCTTGATCCGCAGGCGCAGGCATTCCATCAACCGCAACCCGGTGCCGTACAACACGCTGGCCAACAGCCACGGCCGCCCGTCCATCTGCGTCAGCAGGCACTGAATCTCGTCCCGCGACAACACCGTCGGCACCCGCCTCGATCGCTTCGCGCGAACCACATTCTCCATCCAGGGCAAGTCGATGCCGAGCACCTCCCGATACAGGAACAGCAACGCCGACAACGCCTGGTTCTGGGTGCTGGACGCCACTTTGCCGTGCACCGCCAAATACGAGAGGAACCCCTCGAGCTCAGGCCCACCCATATCCCGGGGATGCCGTTTGCCGTGAAACACGACGAACCGCTTGATCCACCCCAGATAAATTTCTTCGGTCCGCAAGCTGTAATGCCTGACCCGCATCTGCGCACGGATCTCGTCCAGCAACCGCCGCCGCGGCACCTGCCCCACCCCCGTTATCCCCCCGGATGGTCGGTGATAAGTCATAGCAGCCCATCCCATTGAATATGCAACTCAGCATGGCGCCGCTCCCAAGCCCCCGAACATCAGGCAAAACCTTGATTGCATGTAGGTTTATTTCCCTTGACGCCCACGGCCCCACCAATGAACATCCCCCACATATCCCCTGTTCTGGGGTCTACTAAGCGTTAGGCGGTGCTGACGAATTGAATGGGGCGGTTCTTCCTTCGGTGAGCAG
>JBBJNO010000090.1:0-9132 GCA_037720875.1 Luteimonas sp.
CCTTCAACTGCGCGATGCGCGGCTGGAACTTGCGCATCTTCGCCATCGACTTGTACTGCGCGGCCGACAGCGGGAACAACGCCAGCTTGATCAGCAACACCAGCAGCACGATCGCCCAGCCCCAGTTGTTGGTGATCTTGTGCAACTGCGCCAGCAACCAGGCGATCGGCTTGGCGAGGAAGGTGAACATGCCGTAGTCAAGTGACAACGCGAGGCCGGGGGCGACATCGTCGAGGCGATCCTGCAGTTTCGGGCCAATCCACAACTTGGCCTCGGTGACCGCGCGCGTCCCCGGCGCGACGTTGACGCCGGGCCCCAGTTCGCGCACGAGATATTGCGTGCTGCCATTGGCAGGCGGCGTTGCCAGCGAGAACGTGGTCTGGTCGTTGGCCGAGGGAATCCACGCGGCGAAAAAATAATGTTGCAATAACGCGATCCAGCCGCCCTTGACCTGGCGGTCGAGCGTGCCGTCGTCGACGAAGTCGTCGTACTTGCGCTTCTCGTATTTCTCCTCCGGGCTGTACCACGCCGCGCCGGTGAAGCTGTATGCCTCCGGGTTGGTCAGGCCCCTCTTGCTGGCCGGCGGATTGCGCAGCAGCTGGCGATAGATGTAGCCCTGCCACGGGGCGTTGCCGGCATTGCTCACTTCATCGCGGACGTTGATCGCGTATTCGTTGCGCTTGAGCGAATAGACGCGGCGGATGCTGACGCCGTCCGGCCCGTGCCAGATAAACGGAACTTCGACGCCTTGGCCGCCACGCGGCATCGCGTAATCGCGCGCCGACAATTCAGGCACAAAACCACTTTCGTGATTGGGCGCCGCGCCGCCCTGGCTGACCCAGCCACTTTGCGCCGAGAAGAAACGTGCGGCGCTGTCGTCGAAGAATTTCACCGGCGCGCTGTTGGGCGCGGTTGTCTGCGGATAACGCAGCAGTTCGGCGCTGCGGATCGCGCCGCCATCGAGCACCAGACGCAGCACGTCGGTGGTCACGGTGACGGTTTGCGCAGACGCGGGTTGCGTGGTTGCCGCCATGGCCGGCACGGCAGGCGTGGTTGCGGAACTTGTTGGCGGCGTGCTCGCTGGAACGGCGGGCAAGGTCGCACCGCTGACCGTCGGCACCGTGCTGGACGCAGCACTGGATGCTGTGGCGGCTGCCGCCTCGGGCAACGGGACGGGCGCAGCGCGCTCCTTGCCCCACTCCACCCACAACAATGTCGCCACCATCAACCAGGCGAAGATCAGGAAAACACGGGTCTGGTTCATCAGGCAGCGACAGGCTCAGCCGGCGTCGGACGCGGGCTTGGAAGTGTGGGAGGGAGAAATGTCGGACACAAAGGCGTCGCGCATTGTGCCGCCGGTGATGGATGGCGGCAATGCGCCGGCACGTTGCAGCACGCCGACAAATGCCGCGCGCAACGCCGGCGCGTCGGCCTTTGCAGCAGGCGCACGGGCGACGCAGACATAATCGCCGGATGCCAACTGCGCACGCAGTGCGCGGAATTGTTCACGCAAGATGCGCTTGATGCGGTTGCGGCCTACGGCGTGCGGATCGACCTTCCGCGACACCGCCAGTCCCAGGCGTGCGGGCGTGCCGCTGACCAGCCAGTGCAGACTCAACAGTGGATCGCTGGTGCGGCGTGCCTGTTTGAACACGGCATCGAATTCGCCGCGCGCACGCACGCGTGCTTCCCGCGGAAAGCGGGCGCCGGGCGCAGTCATCGAACGGCAACGGCCTTGACGATCGGCCGCGAGAGACACTTAGGCCGAGAGAACCTTGCGGCCCTTGGCGCGGCGACGGGCCAGGATCTTGCGGCCATCGGCGGTCTTCATGCGGGCACGGAAGCCGTGGTCGCGCTTGCGCTTGATGTTGCTGGGCTGGAAGGTGCGCTTGGTGGCCATGGTCGTGCGGCAGTCGGCTGAACAGAACCGGGGATTGTAGCGGCGCTGCGGGGCGGGGTCAACGCGGGGCCAACCCAGGTCCGCTGCCATCGTCGATGCCAGGCGCGCCGCGGAGGGCGTACGGGACAGGGCCAATGCGTGTCCGCGGGCACGGTGGTAGTCTGGCCCTCTCCCTTGCGACGAGCCCTTCGCGACGTTTTCGCAACGCCGTACGGCCAGCCTTTCGATGACGTTGACTCCCCACATGGACGCCTGGCCACGCTGCCTGCAGCGGCTGGAAGCCGAACTCCCCGCCGAAGACGTCCATACCTGGCTCAAACCGTTACAGGCGACGCAGCGCGACGATGCCCTGGTGTTGTATGCGCCGAATGCGTTCGTGGTCGAACAGGTGCGCGACCGCTATCTCGATCGCATCCGCGAACTGCTGGCGCACTTTTCCGGCACCGGCGACGTCAGCCTGGAGATCGGCGCACTCAAGCGCGTTGCCCCGGCCCATCCCGCGGCCCCGGCCCTGACCCGCTCCGGCGAGCCCTTCCACGGCAATCTGGATACCCACTACACCTTCGATAATTTCGTCGAGGGCCGCAGCAACCAGCTGGGTCGTGCCGCGGCGTTGCAGGCGGCGCAGAAACCCGGTGACCGCGCCCACAACCCGTTGCTGCTGTACGGCGGCACGGGCCTGGGCAAGACCCACCTGATGTTCGCCGCCGGCAATGCCATGCGCGCCAACAACCCGGCGATGCGGGTGATGTACCTGCGTTCTGAGCAGTTCTTCAGCGCCATGATGAAGGCCTTGCAGGACAAGGCCATGGATAGCTTCAAGCGCAACTTTCAGCAGGTCGATGCGCTGCTGATCGACGACATTCAATTCTTCGCCGGCAAGGACCGCACGCAGGAAGAGTTCTTCCACACGTTCAATGCCCTGTTCGACGGCAAGCAGCAGATCATCCTGACTTGCGACCGTTACCCGCGCGAGGTCGACGGGCTGGAGCCGCGGCTGAAATCGCGGTTGGCGTGGGGCCTGTCCGTGGCCATCGAACCGCCGGACTTCGAGACGCGCGCCCAGATCGTGCTGTCCAAGGCGCGCGAACGTGGCACTGTGATTCCCGAGGATGTCGCCTTCCTGATCGCCAAGAAAATGCGCTCCAACGTGCGCGACCTCGAAGGCGCGCTCAACACGCTGGCCGCGCGCGCCAACTTCACCGGCCGCGCGATCACGCCCGAATTCGCCCAGGAAACCTTGCGCGACCTGCTGCGCGCGCAGCAGCATTCGGTCGGCATCCCCAACATCCAGAAGACCGTGGCAGACTACTACGGCCTGCAGCTCAAGGACTTGTTGTCCAAGCGCCGCACGCGGTCGCTGGCGCGGCCACGGCAGATGGCGATGGCGCTGGCCAAGGAGTTGACCGAGCACAGCCTGCCGGAAATCGGCGATGGGTTTGCCGGCCGCGATCACACCACCGTTTTACACGCCTGCCGACAGATCAAGCACCTGATGGAAACCGACGGCAAGCTGCACGAAGATTGGGACAAATTGATCCGCAAACTCAGTGAATGATCGGGCTTGCAACGTGTGGATAAGCTGGGGATCGATTTTGGCGTCAAAATTACCCACAGGTTATTCAGGATTCTGCAGCAGCTAAGCCGCTGCTACAGAAGATCATAAAAGTAATGTAAAACAACAGGTTGTCGTTGATATACATGAAAGTTGGCGACACCAGCACCACCAGATTTAGATTTATTCACTTCAATCAAGAACAAGAGCGAAAGGATTGGTCGCATGCGTTTTAGTCTGCAACGCGAAGTGCTCCTCAAACCGTTGGCGCAAGTGGTCAATGTGGTCGAACGCAGGCAGACCCTGCCCGTCCTGGCCAACCTGCTGGTGCAAGTGCAGGGCGGACAGTTGTCGCTGACCGGCACCGACCTCGAAGTTGAAATGGTCGCGCGCTGCGCGGTCGAGGATGCGCAGGACGGTGAAACCACGATCCCGGCGCGCAAGCTGTTCGAGATCGTGCGCGCGCTGCCCGACGGCAGCAAGGTCACGGTGACCCAGGTCGGTGACAAGGTTACGGTGCAGGCCGGTCGCAGCCGCTTCACCCTGGCCAGTCTGCCGGCCAACGATTTTCCCTCGGTCGACGAGATCGAGGCCACCGAGCGCGTCGATGTCCCCGAGGCGGCGCTGAAGGAACTGATCGAGCGCACCGCGTTCGCGATGGCGCAGCAGGACGTGCGCTACTACCTCAACGGCTTGCTGTTTGACCTGCGCGACCAGTCCCTGCGCTGCGTGGCGACCGACGGGCACCGCTTGGCGATGTGTGAGGCGCCATTGGAAACCGGCGCGCAAACCAAGCGCCAGATCATCGTGCCGCGCAAGGGCGTGCAGGAATTGCAGCGTCTGCTGGAAGGTGGGGACCGCAATCTCGAGCTGGAAGTGGGCCGCAACCACATCCGGGTCAAGCGCGACGATGTCACCTTTACCTCCAAGCTGATCGACGGGCGCTTCCCCGACTACGAGGCGGTGATTCCGATCGGCGCCGATCGTGAAGTGAAGGTCGATCGCGAGGCCTTCCGCGCCTCGCTGCAGCGCGCCGCGATCCTGTCCAATGAGAAATACCGCGGGGTGCGCGTCGAGATCTCGCCGGGGCAACTCAAGATCAACGCCCACAACCCGGAGCAGGAAGAGGCGCAGGAGGAAATCGAAGCCGATACCAAGGTCGATGGCCTGGCGATCGGCTTTAACGTCAACTATCTGCTGGATGCCCTCAGCGCCTTGCGCGACGAGCATGTGGTGCTGTTGCTGCGCGATGCCAACTCGTCCACCTTGGTCAAGGAAGCCGGGAACGACCGCTGCCGGCACGTGGTGATGCCGCTGCGCCTGTGACCAGAGTGTTTCACGTGGAACACGAACGCCCGGCCCTGTCCGGGCGTCGTCTTTTTGGGGCCTCGTCGTGCACGTGACCCGTCTGGAAGTGCGCAACCTGCGCCTGCTGGCGCCGACGACCCTGCTGCCCTCGCCTGGACTGAACCTGATCACCGGCCCCAACGGTGCCGGCAAGACCAGCCTGCTGGAAGCGCTGCATCTGCTGGCCTATGGCCGCAGCTTCCGGGGGCGGGTCCGCGACGGATTGATCCGCACCGGTGCGGATGCGATCGAGGTGTTTGCCAAATGGACCGAGGGCGAGTCCGGCCTTGCCCGCAAGGCCGGACTGCGACACAGCGGCCAGCGCTGGGAGGGCCGACTGGACGGCCAAGCCGTCGCCCAGTTGGGGGATCTCTGCGCGGCGCTGGCGGCGGTTACGTTTGAGCCCGGCAGCCATGCCCTGGTCAGTGGCGGCGGTGAGTCACGCCGCCGCTTCATGGATTGGGGCCTGTTCCACGTGGAACCGGATTTCTTCCCCTTGTGGCGGCGTTACGCCCGGGCGTTGAAGCAGCGCAACGCATTACTGAAGGCGCGCCATCGGGATCCGGATCAACTCGACGTCTGGGATGTTGAGTTGGCGGATGCCGGCGAACCGCTTGGACGCCACCGGCAGGCGTATCTGGAGGCATTACAAACGCAGCTGGAAGCCGTCGCCGCCGATTTCCTGCCGAGCCTGGGCGCCGCGGCGTTCGCCTACCAACCCGGTTGGCGGCGCGACGAGCTGTCGTTGGCGGATGCCTTGCTGCTGGCTCGCGAGCGCGATTGGGCGACCGGGTTCACGTCGGTCGGGCCACACCGTGCCGACTGGCGCGTCGATTACAGCGAACGCCCGGGGCGGGAAGTCCTCTCGCGAGGACAGGCCAAACTGACAGCGCTGACCTGCCTGCTGGTGCAAGCGGAACATTTCGCCGTCAGGCGCGGCGAATGGCCGGTCATCCTGCTGGATGACCTGGGTTCGGAACTGGACCAGGCGCATCAATCGCGCGTGCTCCGGTATCTGCAGGCTGGACAGGCCCAGGTGTTCCTGACGGGAACCGAGGCTCCGGCCGCCCTGTTGCCGTTGGCTCCTGACAGCATGCTGTTCCACGTGGAGCACGGACGTGTTCAGCAGGTAGCGTCGCACCAGGGTTAAGCGCTCCTCCGGACATGCCTCAGGGCCTTGGCTGCTATACTTCACGCACCTATAGCTAGTGTGTCCGGTGGTTGCCTTCGCAACCGCCCCGTGGAGCCTCAAGCCGCATGACTGAAAGCAACGACGACACCCTGCTCGTCCCGAACCTCAACTACGACTCCAGCAAGATCACCGTCTTGCGCGGCCTCGAGGCCGTCCGTAAACGTCCGGGCATGTACATCGGCGATGTGCACGACGGTACCGGCCTGCACCACATGGTGTTCGAGGTGGTCGACAACGCCATCGACGAGGCGCTTGCCGGGCATGCCGACGACGTGTTCGTGACCATCCATGAGGACGGTTCGGTCTCAGTGTCGGACAACGGCCGTGGCATCCCGGTCGACATCCACAAGGAAGAGGGCGTGTCCGCGGCCGAGGTCATCATGACCGTGCTGCATGCGGGCGGTAAGTTCGACGACAACAGCTACAAGGTCTCCGGCGGCCTGCATGGGGTCGGCGTGTCGGTGGTCAACGCGCTGTCGGAGAAACTCACGCTCGATATCTGGCGCGACGGCTATCACCACCAACAGGAATACGCGCTGGGCGAGCCGGTCTATCCGCTCAAGCAGCTCGACGCGTCGCAGAAACGCGGCACGTTGCTGCGCTTCTGGCCGGCGTCGGCGATCTTCACCGACGTCGAGTTCCATTACGACATCCTCGCCAAGCGCCTGCGCGAGCTGTCGTTCCTCAACTCCGGCGTCAAGATCACGCTGACCGACCTGCGTGCCAATGACGGCGGCGGCGAGGGCAAGCGCGACGTGTTCGAGTACCAAGGCGGCATCCGTTCCTTCGTCGAGCACCTGGCGCAGTTGAAGACGCCGCTGCATCCCAACGTCATCTCGGTGACCGGCGAGCAGAATGGCATCACCGTCGATGTCGCGCTGCAATGGACGGACGCTTACCAGGAAACGATGTTCTGCTTCACCAACAACATCCCGCAGAAGGACGGCGGCACCCACCTGATCGGCTTCCGTGCCGCGCTCACGCGCACGCTGAGCAATTACATCGAGCAGAACGGCATCGCCAAGCAGGCCAAGATCACGCTGTCCGGCGACGACATGCGCGAAGGCATGATCGCGGTGTTGTCGGTCAAGGTCCCGGATCCCAGCTTCTCCTCGCAGACCAAGGAGAAACTGGTCAGCTCCGACGTACGGCCAGTGGTTGAGAACACGTTCGGTGCACGTTTGCAGGAGTTCCTGCAGGAACACCCCAATGAAGCCCGTGCCATCGCCGGCAAGATCGTCGACGCCGCCCGCGCCCGCGAGGCCGCGCGCAAGGCCCGCGACCTGACCCGCCGCAAGGGCGCCTTGGACATCGCCGGGCTGCCGGGCAAGCTGGCCGACTGTCAGGAGAAGGATCCGGCGCTGTCGGAATTGTTCATCGTCGAGGGCGATTCGGCCGGCGGCTCGGCCAAGCAGGGCCGCAACCGCAAGAACCAGGCCGTGCTGCCGTTGCGAGGAAAAATCCTCAACGTCGAGCGCGCGCGCTTCGACCGCATGCTCGCCAGCGCCGAGGTTGGCACGCTGATCACCGCACTGGGCACCGGCATCGGCCGCGACGAATACAACCCGGACAAGCTGCGCTACCACCGCATCATCATCATGACCGACGCCGACGTCGACGGCTCCCACATCCGCACGCTGCTGCTGACGTTTTTCTACCGGCAGATGCCGGAGCTGATCGAGCGCGGCCACATCTACATCGGCCTGCCGCCGCTGTACAAACTCAAGCAGGGCAAGCAGGAGTTGTACCTGAAGGACGATGCGGCGCTGACCGCGTATCTGGCCGGAAACGCCGTCGAGAACGCATCGTTGATCCCGGCCACCGGCGAGCCGGCGATCACCGGCGCAGCGCTGGAGAAGTTGCTGCTGGCATTTGCGGGCGCGCGCGATGCGATCGCGCGCAATGCACATCGCTACGACCCGATCCTGCTCGAGTCCTTGATTGACTTCACCCCGCTCGATGCCGCGCACTTGAGCGAGAACATCGACGAGCGGCATGAGCTCGACGCGCTCGAACAGCGCCTCAACCGCGGCGGCACCGGCAGCGCGCGGTACGCATTGACGTTGCAACACGCCAACGAGCAACGGCCGCTGGCGTTGCTGTCCACGCGCAAGCACATGGGCGAGGAATTGACGCAGGTGTTGTCGTTGTCGGCGTTCGAGACGGGCGAACTGCGTCCGTTGCGCGAAGCGGCGGCGGCGCTGCACGGCTTGATCCGCGATGGCGCCGAAATCGTCCGCGGGGGCAAGTCGCATCCGGTGGCCAGCTTCGCCGACGCGCACGCATGGCTGTTCGAGGAGGCCAAGAAAGGCCGCGCCATCCAGCGCTTCAAGGGCCTGGGCGAGATGAACCCCGAACAGTTATGGGACACCACGGTCAATCCAGACACGCGGCGTTTGCTGCAGGTGCGGATCGAGGACGCCGTCGCCGCCGACCAGATCTTCAGCACGTTGATGGGCGATGTGGTCGAGCCGCGCCGTGCCTTCATCGAAGAAAACGCCTTGAAGGTCGCCAATCTCGACGTGTGATGCGCTGCAAGCGGGGCCCGGGGCAGCAAAGCGGGGGCGCAGGGATTTTTTTCTGAACGCCCCCCCGCTGTTGGTGAAGCCAGGCAGCCGTTGACGCGCCCTTCAGCCCGGCTCGCCTACACATGCTTCCTCACTGACGAGGAAGCCGCCATGAAACCCGTACTGCTTGGCCTGGCCATCGCGCTGGCCGTCTCCAGTTGCGCCACGACCACTTCGCCGACCGGCCGCAGGCAGGTTGTCGGCGCGGTGCCCCAGCAACAATTGAACCAGCTCGGTGCGCAGGCCTTCGCGCAGATGAAGGCGCAGAAGCCACAGACCAACGACTCGCGCCAGGCGGCGTACCTGCGCTGCGTCGTCGACGCGGTGGTGCGTGAATTGCCAGGCGGGGCGCAAGGCGGCTGGGAAAGCGCGGTGTTCGTCGACCGCGAACCCAATGCGTTCGCCTTGCCCGGCGGCAAGGTCGGTGTGTATACCGGCATCTTCACGGTGGCGCGCAATCAGGACCAGTTGGCCGGCGTGGTGGCCCATGAAATCGGCCACGTCGTGTCGCGCCATCACGATGAGCGCATCACCCGGCAGGCCGGCGCTTCCACGCTGCTGCAGATCGGCG
>JBBJNO010000091.1:0-2175 GCA_037720875.1 Luteimonas sp.
GGACCTGAACATGGCTTCCAGCGCCGCGCGCGCGGCTTCGCGCGTCGCCATGCCGCGGCTGTCGAAATCGACCGGAAACACGTCGCGCATCAGCGCCATGCGCCGGCGTGCGCCGGCGTGCCGCGACAGGCCGTAGATCGGGACCGACGAACGGAAGCGCGACAGGTAGCGCGCGGTGCCGCCGGATTCGGTCATCGCCACGATCGCGCGCACGCCGATGTGTTCGGACAGGAACATCGTGGCCATGGCGATGGCCTGGTCAGCGCGTTCCAGGTCGCGCTGCGCTTTTTCGAAATCGGTATCGGCTTCGAATTGTTTTTCGGCGCCGACGCAGATGCGCACCATCGCCTCCACCGCCCTGACCGGATAGTGGCCTGCGGCCGATTCCTGCGACAGCATCACCGCATCGGTGCCGTCGATGACCGCGTTGGCGACATCAAGAACTTCGGCGCGCGTCGGGATCGGGCTGTCGACCATTGATTGCAGCATCTGCGTCGCGGTGATCACCACCTTGTTGCGCAGCAGCGACTCGCGGATGATTTTTTTCTGCAGACCGGGCAATTCGGCGTCGCCGATTTCCACGCCGAGGTCGCCGCGCGCGACCATGACCGCGTCGCTGGCCTCGACTATTTCGGTGAGGTTCTCGATGGCCTCGGCGCGTTCGATCTTGGCGCACAGCGCGGCGTCGCTGCCGGCCGCGCGGGCGAGCGCACGCGCCTCGTTCATGTCGGCGGCGTTGCGGCAGAACGAGACCGCGATGAAGTCGACGCCGATGCCGGCCGCCACGCTGATCAACTCGCGATCGCGGTCAGTCAACGCGCCCAGCGACAGGCCGCCGCCGAGACGGTTCAGGCCCTTGCGATCGGACAACACGCAATCATTGAGCACGGTGGTGATGATGCGTTCGCCTTCGATCGTCTGCACCTGCAATTGGACGACGCCATCGTCGAGCAGCAGCACATCGCCGGCGCGCACGTCATCGGGCAAACCCAGATAGCTCATTCCGACTTGCGTGGCGTCGCCCAGCGGCGCAGCGGCGCTTGCCACCAGATCGAAGCGTCCGCCCGCACGCAGTTGCACGCGGCCTTCGGCGAAGCGTTCGATGCGGATCTTGGGTCCCGGCAGATCGGCAAGGATGCCGACCTCGGTGCCGACACGCGCAGCCGCGTCGCGCACCGCTTGCGCACGCAGTATCTGGGACGCGGGATCGCCATGCGAAAAATTGAGGCGGACGATATTGACGCCGGCCTTGAGCAACGCATCCAGCACGTCGGGCGGATCGGTGGCGGGTCCCAACGTGGCGACTATCTTGGTGCGGCGTCGATGTTCGGGCATGGCAAACTCCGTGGATTATTCCAGAAAAGGTCTGATCACCCCCGCCGTCTTCCCAGCGAACGCCGGGAGCCATTTGATCTTCGTCGCATAAGCAAGGAGTAAAGCAAAATGGCTTCCAGCGTTCGCTGGAATGACGAGCAAAAACAGACCTTCCTTCACGCTAGCACAGCACACCCATTCTCCAAACGACACGGCCATGTCCACTGACGCCCAGGGCGAAATCACCACAGCCACGGAATCGGCCGACGACCTGCCGCTGCTTACGGGCGATCGCATCCGCCTGCGCGGCTTTCGCGACGGCGACATCGACGATTTGTACGCGCTGTTTTCCGATCCGGCGGTAACGCGGTACTGGAGTTTTCCCGTATGGACACAACGCGCGCAGGCCGAAGACTTGTTGCAGCACGCCATCGCCAGCCGCTCGGCGGACAAGATCCTGTGCTGGGCGATCGTCGGCAGCGCTGACGATCGCCTGATCGGCTCGCTGACGCTGTTCAATATCAATCGCGCGCAGGGCCGTGCCGATATCGGCTACGCACTGCATTCCGCGCAATGGGGCAAGGGTTACGCGAAGGAAACACTGCGCCTGGTGCTCGACTACGCCTTTGACACGTTGCAGCTGCGCCGCGTCGAGGCCGACATCGATCCGCGCAACACAAGCTCCTGCAAGCTGGTCGAAGGCATGGGTTTTCGCCACGAAGGTTTGTTGCGCGGGCGCTGACTGGTCGACGATGCACTACAGGATTCGGCGCTCTATGGGTTGCTCGCGCGGGATTGGCGCAAGCAGTGAGGCGCAAGACTGCATTTGTAGGAGCGCACCTGGGCGCGATGAGGCTCCAC
>JBBJNO010000091.1:2185-9124 GCA_037720875.1 Luteimonas sp.
GGTAAAGCCACATCGCGCCCAGGTGCGCTCCTACAAAAAACTAAACCCGCTTTTGGAGCGCCGCCACCGCCGGCAGCGTTTTTCCTTCGAGGAATTCCAGAAACGCGCCGCCGCCGGTCGAGATGTAATCGATGTCGCCGGCAATGCCGTACTTGTCCATCGCCGCCAGCGTATCGCCGCCGCCGGCAATCGAAAACGCCTTCGATGCCGCGATGGCGCGCGCCAGTGTTTCGGTACCGCCGCCGAAGGCATCGAACTCAAACACGCCGACCGGGCCATTCCAGACCACCGTTCCCGCATTCGCGATCAGTTCGGCATAGCGCTTCGCAGTGTCCGGGCCGATGTCGAGGATCATGTCGTCGCTGCCAACCTGATCAACCGGTTTCACCGTTGCAGCTGCGGCGGCGCTGAACTCGCTTGCGACCACGACATCGACCGGCACAGGAATATCCGCGCCACGCGCCCTGGCGTCGGCCATGATCTGTTTTGCGATCTCGATCAGGTCAGCCTCGTACAACGACTTGCCGACACCGTGGCCCATCGCTGCGATGAAGGTGTTGGCAATGCCACCGCCGACGATCAGTTGATCGACCTTGCCGACCAGCGACGACAACAATTCGAGTTTGGTCGAGACTTTCGAGCCGGCGACGATCGCCAGCAACGGGCGCGCCGGGTTGTCGAGCGCCTTCGCCAATGCATCGAGTTCTGCCATCAACAACGGACCGCCTGCGGCCTGCTTCGCGAATCTAATGACCCCATGCGTGGATGCCTGCGCGCGGTGCGCGGTACCGAAGGCGTCCATGACAAACACATCGCACAACGCGGCATATTTTTTTGACAAGGCTTGGTCATCCTCGCCCTCCCCGATGTTCATGCGGCAGTTCTCGAGCAGCACGAGTTGGCCCGGCGCGACATCGACGCCATCGATCCAGTCCTTGACCAGCGGCACGCCTCGGCCCAGCAATTCCAACAAGCGTTGCGCGACGGGCGCCAGCGAATCGGCTGCGCTCCACACGCCTTCCTTTGGCCTGCCCAGGTGCGACATCACCATCACCGCGGCACCCTTCTCCAGCGCGAGTTTCAAAGTCGGCAATGCAGCGACGATGCGCTGCTCTGAAGTGATCGTTCCGTTGTCGATCGGCACGTTCAGATCTTCTCGAATCAGCATGCGCTTGCCGGTGAGATCGAGGTCGGTCATGCGGAGGATGGGCATGTCAGGCTCCATGACCCACGCGAGGGCGCGAGCCCGTGACTTGTTGAAGCAATGCTGGATCCCCGCACGCGCAGGGAGGACAGCGGGAGGATGTCGCCAGCGTGTGCGTTTACTTCCCCGCCACCACCTTGACCATCTCCAGGCACTTGTTGGAATAACCCCACTCGTTGTCGTACCAGGCCACCAATTTGACGAAGGTGCTGTCCAGCGCGATGCCGGCGTCGGCGTCGAAGATCGAGGTGCGGGTGTCGCCGCGGAAATCGGTGGCGACGACCTTGTCTTCGGTGTAGCCGAGGACGCCCTTCAATGCGCCTTCGCTTTGCGCCTTCATTTCCGCGCAGATTTCGGCATAGGTGGCTTCCTTGTCCAACTCCACCACCAGATCCACCACCGACACATCGGAGGTCGGCACGCGGAACGACATGCCGGTGAGTTTCTTGTTGAGTTCCGGGATCACCACGCCGACGGCCTTGGCCGCGCCGGTGCTCGACGGGATGATGTTCTCGAGGATGCCGCGCCCGCCGCGCCAGTCCTTGTTGCTGGGGCCGTCGACGGTCTTCTGCGTGGCTGTCGTCGCGTGCACGGTGGTCATCAGGCCGCGCTTGATGCCCCACTTGTCGTTGATCACCTTGGCCAGCGGCGCCAGGCAGTTGGTGGTGCACGACGCGTTGGAGATGATGGCCTCGCCCTTGTAGGTCTTGTCGTTGACGCCGAACACGAACATCGGCGTGTCGTCCTTGCTGGGTGCGGAAAGAATCACCTTCTTCGCGCCGGCATCGAGATGCTTCTGCGCGGTGGCCTTGTCGAGGAACAGGCCGGTGGATTCGATGACGACTTCGGCGCCGACTTCATCCCACTTGAGATTGGCCGGGTCGCGTTCCTGGGTCAGGCGGATGGTCTTGCCGTTGACGACGATGTTGTTGCCATCGACCTTCACCTCACCATCGAAACGGCCGTGCACCGAGTCGTACTGCAGCATGTAGGCGAGGTAATCGGGCTCCAGCAGGTCGTTGATGGCGACGATCTCGATGTCGTTGCCGAAGTTGTGCACGGCCGAGCGCAGCACATTGCGGCCGATGCGGCCGAAACCGTTGATGCCAACCTTGATCGCCATGGAACGCTCCTGCAAAGACGTGGGAAGGAAAGATGGGTATTTTAGCGGCTTGCCTCCCACGTGACTCTCACCCCATGCGCGTACTCGTCGCCTTCGTCCTGATCCTGGTCTTTTCCCCGGCTGCGCTGGCCTGGAGCAAGCTCGGGCACCGCCTGGTAGGGGAGCTGGCCGGGCGACATCTCGATCCCGCCGCTCTAGCTGAAGTCCGCGTGCTGCTGGCAGGCGAGCCCGATCCGACGCTGGCCGGCGTGGCCTACTGGGCCGATGCGCTGCGCGACGAAGATCCACCGCGCTTCAAGGCAACCTCGCCATGGCATTACGTCAATGCCAAAGGTGGCGGTTGCGATGTCCGACTCGCACGCGATTGCGTGGACGGCAACTGCGTGATCGGTGCGATCGAGAACCAGCGCGCGATCCTGGCCAACCGCGCCCTGCCGCGCGAGGCGCGCCGCGATGCATTGAAGTTTCTGGTGCATTTTCTCGGCGACATTCACCAGCCGATGCACGCAGGCGACCGTGACGACCGCGGCGGCAACCAGTTCCAGATCAGCCTGCGCACCGCCCTTGAGCCCGAGGCCTATGCGCGGAAGGACTACGTCGACGGCATCATGGGCACCAACCTGCACACGGTCTGGGATTACTACGTGCTAGCCGAGCGCCGTCTGAATCCGGCGCGATACGCCGATGTGCTCGACGCCCTGCCATGGCCGCCGATGCCACCGAGCGACATGCCCCTGAGTCCACCCGCAGCCTGGGCCGCGGAATCATGCCGGCTGATCGCTGCGCGCCGGATCTATCCGCAGCAGCACAAGATGGACAACAGCTATCCCGATGCGATGCGCCCGCTGGCCGAGCAGCGCGTGCGCCAGGCGGCGTACCGGTTGAGCGTGCTGTTGAACGAAACGCTGGGGAACGCAGCGAGATAACCCGATTTCAGTGACGACCGGACCATGAGCGAAACCGAACTGCTGCTGGCGGCGCTGTTCTTCATCGTCGCCGCACTCTATTCGTCGGTCGGTCACGCGGGCGCCAGTGGTTACCTCGCCTCAATGGCGTTGCTCGGCTTCGCGCCGGAGCAGATGCGCCCGACCGCGTTGGCGCTGAACCTGCTGGTCGGCGGCATCGGCCTGTTTCGTTTCTGGCGCGGCGGCCACGTGCGCTGGCGCAACGTGCTGCCGTTCGTGCTGGCCTCGGCTCCGGTCGCGTTCTTCGCCGCGCAGATCAAGTTGCCGAAGGAAGCATATTCGCTGCTGCTGGGAATGATCCTGGTGGTGGCGGCGTTCGGCGTGTTTCGAAGTGCATCGCGTGCGGAAGTCACAGACACGCATGACGTCGGGCGTCGCGTGCCATGGACGATCGGCTTGCTGGTCGGTGCCGTGATCGGCTTGCTGTCGGGACTGACCGGCACCGGCGGCGCGATCTTCCTGACGCCGCTGCTGTTGTTCGCGCACTGGATGCCGACCCGCGAGGCCAGCGGCACGTCGGTCGCCTTCGTCTGGATCAATTCGCTGACCGGCCTGGCTGGATTGCTGCATGCAACCGGCACGTTGCCGCAGGCGTTGCCGCTGTGGCTCGGCGTGGTCGCGCTGGGAGCGTTGCTCGGCACGCAAATGGGCTTGCAGTGGCTCCCTGTGAAGAAGCTGCGCTATTCGCTGGTGGTGGTGCTGTTGATCGCAGCAGGCAAGCTGTTGTTCGCCTGAGCACCGTGCGCCGCCGGCACCATTCCTGTAGCCCGGATAAGCGCAGCGCATCTGTTGCGTTACCGGTGGTCACGAACAGCGATGACCGGGGCGGGGGGATTGTGCCAGATACGGCGGAGAATGGCGGGTCAAGACCCGCCCTACGGCTTCGGGGCATATTCCGTAGGGCGGGGTTTAACCCGCCTTACGCGAGTTGCTGCTGCTCCGGGCTGAAGCCCCTCCCACAAGAGCTGGCCCCGATTGCGCTGCAGCTTTTGTGGGAGGGACTGCAGCCCCGACGCTCGCAGACTCAACGCAATCGATTCACTGCTTCAACTATCTTTTCGACCGTGAACCCGAAATGCGGCATCAACGCCTCGATCGGCGCGCTGGCGCCGAAGGTGTCGATGCCGATTACCGCACCATCCAGCCCGACATACTTGCGCCAGAAATCGGTGACGCCCGCTTCGATGGCGACGCGTTTGCGGCATGTGTTCGGCAATACCGATTCGCGATGGTCGGCCGGCTGGCGGTCGAAGACATCGGTTGATGGCATCGACACCACGCGCACGTTGCCGCCCAGTTTTTCGGCGGCCTGCATCGCGAGGCCGACTTCGGAACCGGTCGCAATCAGGATCGTGTCAGGTGCGCCCTGCGAATCCTTCAGCACATAACCACCGCGTGCGATATCGGCGACCTGCGCTTCATCACGTACTTGATGGGCAAGATTCTGTCGCGAGAAGATCAAACAACTCGGCCCATTCTTGCGTTCGATCGCCGCGCGCCAGGCGACGGCGGATTCGACCGCATCGCACGGACGCCACACGTCGTTGCCCGGGATGTAACGCAGCGAGGCGAGGTGTTCGATCGGCTGGTGCGTGGGACCGTCTTCGCCGAGACCGATCGAATCGTGGGTGTAGACATGGATCGCGTGCGCGCCCATCAACGCGCTCATGCGCACGGCGTTGCGCGCGTAGTCGCTGAACACCAGGAAGGTGGCGTCGTAGGGAATGAAGCCGCCGTGCAGCGCCAGACCATTGCTGATCGCGGTCATCGCGAATTCGCGCACGCCGAAATAGATGTAGTTGGCGTTCGGATCATCGCTGGCGACCGACTTGCTTCCCGTCCACAGGGTCAGGTTGGAATGCGCCAGATCCGCCGAGCCGCCGATCAGTTCCGGCAGCAGCGGCGCGAAGGTTTCGATCGCCATCTGCGAAGCCTTGCGCGATGCGACGGTCGGCCCGTCGGCTTGCAGCTTCGCGATGTAGGCATCGGCCGCCTGCGTGAACCCGTCGGGCAGGTCGGCATGGGAACGCCGCGTCAATTCATCGGCAAGCTGCGGATGCTGTTGCGAATACCGGTCGAACAAGGTGTTCCATTGGTCCTCGCGCACCAGGCCGGCGTTGTTGGCGCGCCAGCCGTCGTAGATGGCCTGCGGCAACACGAACGGTTCGTGTGCCCACTCGAGCCCGCTGCGCGTCAACACGATTTCATCTGCGCCCAGCGGCGAACCGTGGCTCGATTCCTTGCCGGCCTTGTTGGGCGAGCCGTGGCCGATGGTGGTGCGACAGCAGATCAGCGTCGGTTTGTCGTCGTATTTCAATGCGGTGTCGATCGCGGTCTTGATCTCGACTGGATCGTGGCCATCGACGCTGCGGATCACGCGCCAGCCGTAGGCCTCGAAACGCGCCGGCGTGTCGTCGGTGAACCAGCCGTCGGTGTTGCCATCGATGGAGATCCTGTTGTCGTCCCAGAATGCGACCAGCTTGTGCAGGCCCCAGGTGCCGGCCAGCGACGCGGCTTCGTGCGAGATGCCTTCCATCAGGCAGCCGTCGCCCATGAACACCCAGGTGCGGTGGTCGACGATTTCGTATTCGGGACGATTGAAACGCTGCGCCAGCAGTTTCTCGGCGAGCGCAAAACCGACCGCATTGGCGAAGCCCTGCCCCAGCGGCCCGGTGGTGGTTTCGACGCCCGGCGTCATGAAGTTTTCCGGGTGACCCGGCGTTTTGGATTCGAGCTGGCGGAAGTTCTTCAGGTCGTCGATCGACAGCGGGTACCCGGACAGGTGCAGCAGCGCGTACTGCAGCATCGAGCCGTGGCCGTTGGACAGCAGGAAGCGGTCGCGGTTGAACCACTTGGGGTTGTTGGGGCTGTGGTTGAGGTAGTCGTTCCACAACACCTCGGCGATATCGGCCATGCCCATCGGCATGCCGGGATGCCCGGAGTTGGCAGCCTGCACCGCGTCGATGGCGAGGAAACGGATGGCGTTGGCGAGGTCGCGGCGGCTGGGCGTCGTCATGGGAGTCGGGACATCCTGTATGCGGATGACAAGGCATCCGCAGAGCGGCGCCCGGGAATTCGCGGGCGGAGTATTGTCCCATGCGCGCCGGAGAGGCGGGAATCTGGAATCTGGAATCTGGAATCTGGAAAAGGCTAACCGCTTCGCTCGGCCTAAGGTTATTTAGGTCGCTTGATGGCTACCAAACTCCTCCGATACACCTTCCCATCAGGCCGCTTCAACTCCAGATTGAGCGTCTGGCCGACATCGCGCGAGGCCAGCGCTTTCAGTTCCTTGGCCTTGCGCCCTGCAATCGCCACACCTTCCAGTTTGATGATTTCGTCATTGACGGCAATTCCGTTGACGGCTGCAGGTGTGCCTGGCACGACGCTGGCGATCCGGATCCTTTTCACGGTTGGATTGAGGGAAAACCCGCTTCCCGTGACGGACATGCCGAAGCCGAAGTAGCCGCGTTCGCCGGCTGTGGCCAGTGTGGAGACCAGTAGTAAAGCGAAACCGAGAACGTAGGCGAGTCTGGTTGGATGCATTTTTTCTGTGTCCTTGATGGAATCTGAAACGGGGAAGGCCATTCGCTTTTGCTCGTCATTCCCGCGAAGGCGGGAATCCAGGGACTTGGGCCTCACGGCTCTAC
>JBBJNO010000092.1:0-1344 GCA_037720875.1 Luteimonas sp.
CGTCGAAGCCGAAGCCGAGGAAGAAACAGGCCCGGTCGGTCCCGATCCGCTGGAAGTCGCGCGTCGCATGGAGGCGATGTCGGACCTGTACGCCAAGTTCCAGAAGGCCTATGCCAAGCACGGCCCCAGCCACAAGTCGGTGACCAAGCTGCGCCTGGACATGGCCGATGTGTTCATGACCATCAAGCTGCCGTTGCCGCTGGTCGACACGCTGGTGCGCAAGCTGCGCGAAGTGCTGGGACAGATCAAGGACCACGAGCGCAAGATCCTGGAGCTGTCGACCAAGAAGGCCGGCATGCCGCGCAAGGATTTCATCCGCGCGTGGGACGGCAACCAGACCAACCTTGGCTGGGTGGATGAACTGCTCAAGCGCAAGCAGAAGTGGTCGTCGGGCCTGCGTGACGTCAAGGACAAGATCATCGCCGAGCAGGAGGCGACCATCGCCACCGAGCAGGCGCTGCACCTGACCCTGGCCGAGATCAAGGACATCAGCCGCACCATGGCGCACGGCGAAGTGCGCGCGCGCAAGGCCAAGAAGGAAATGGTCGAGGCCAACCTGCGCCTGGTGATCTCGATCGCCAAGAAGTACACCAACCGCGGCCTGCAGTTCCTGGACTTGATCCAGGAAGGCAACATCGGTTTGATGAAGGCCGTGGACAAGTTCGAATACCGCCGCGGCTACAAGTTCTCGACGTATGCCACGTGGTGGATCCGCCAGGCGATCACGCGCAGCATCGCCGACCAGGCGCGCACCATCCGCATCCCGGTGCACATGATCGAGACGATCAACAAGTTGAATCGCATCAGCCGCCAGATGCTGCAGCAGTACGGCCGCGAAGCCACGCCCGAAGAGCTGGCGAAAGAAATGGAGATGCCCGAGGACAAGATCCGCAAGGTCATGAAGATCGCCAAGGAGCCAATCTCGATGGAAACCCCCATTGGCGACGACGAGGATTCGCACCTCGGCGATTTCATCGAGGACACCAACGTCGAGTCGCCGATCGAGAACACGGTCAACATCAACCTGTCGGAAACCGTGCGCGACGTGCTGGCCGGCCTGACCCCGCGCGAGGCCAAGGTGCTGCGCATGCGCTTCGGCATCGACATGAATACCGATCACACGCTGGAGGAAGTCGGCAAGCAGTTCGACGTCACCCGCGAGCGCATCCGTCAGATAGAAGCGAAGGCGCTGCGCAAGTTGCGGCATCCGAGCCGTTCGGAACAACTGCGGAGTTTTCTCGACATCGAGTAAGCGCAAGCCAGCGTGCGTTGCAATGAAAAAGCCCCGCTCGAAGCGGGGCTTTTTCATGCTCTCTGTAGAGCGGAGCTTGCTCCGCTGCTTTT
>JBBJNO010000092.1:1354-9097 GCA_037720875.1 Luteimonas sp.
AACGCCCCAGCGGAGCAAGCGCCGCTCTACAAAACCGGGTCAACCGACGTTGTAGAAAAACTGCTCGTGGACGATCTTGCCATCGCGCACGCGGTACACGCAGATTTCCTGCATGTCCATGCGGCCCCTGCCCTTGTAGGTGGCGTCGATGCCCATGACGAGGCTGAACCAGTCCCCGGCCACGATGGGATCGCTGATCGAGCCGCCATGCATCATCTCGATGCTCTCCTTCCACTCGCGGCCCTTCTCGCGGATCGCGGGCAGTCCCTCGACGTTGCCGAGCGCGCCAGAACTCATGCCCTCCATTTCGATGCTGACGGCATCTTCGGCATACAACTCCTCCTGCGCTTGCTCGTATTTGCCATCGCGGCACAGCGCAACGAGACGATCGGCAACTTGCTGGGTATTCATGGCGCGACTCCGGGAAAGTGGTCACCAAGTCTGCGCCCGGGCGCGTTACCGTTTCGTGCGCCGTCGTCTTTTGGCCTGCGTCACAGCGATAATGTCGGCGCGCACGGGCCTATAGCTCAATGGTTAGAGCGAAGGACTCATAATCCTCAGGTTCCAGGTTCGAGTCCTGGTGGGCCCACCAACCGCTGGCACGATGCGTCGCGACGAGCGTCACGCCTGGCCGCGATGTCAAGGTGCCGGTAGGCGCCCAGAACCGCCTGCTGAAAAGGCTCGCGCCGATGCATCGCGATATCGTCGGCCGTAGCAATGCGTAGCCTGTAACCCGTTGTCTGGCTGTTCGTAGGAGCGGCTCAGCCGCGAGCTCTCAAGCCGAGGCCACGCACGATGCAAAGCCGCTTCGAGCACGCTGTGGATACGAGGCGGGGCATCACTCCAGAGGTGACACATGCGCAGCAAATCACTCCGTTTCGGACAGGGATTCCGCGTCGCGTTCGCGGTGCGCACGCTGCAAGCCGCAGAGATGGTGATTGCGCCCGGGGGCAGCGAGGGCGGCACGGACAATCGACATCGCGGCGCCGACCAGTGGCTGTATGTCGTCTCGGGAACCGGCGTGGCGATCGTCGAGGGCAAACGCGTCGCACTCAAGGCCGGCAAGTTGCTGGTGATCGAACGCGGCGAACGCCACCAAGTCCGCAATACGGGACGCACGCTGCTCAAGACGCTCAATGTCTATTCACCGCCCGCGTTCGCCGCCAATGGCGATCCGGTTGGTTCCGGGCGCGGCTGAGTGTTTCAGTTCGTCATTCCCGCGAAGGCGGGAACCCGGTGACTTGCTCACAACAGCTGAAGTCGCCCCATGGGAAGGGAGGTGCGTGCCGATCCAACCCGGATGACTTTTCCCCGCATGCCCCGCCACAATGCGGCATGGACACCACCGCACTGCTTGAAACCATCGAACGCGACACCGGCCCCTCGCCACAATGGGCCGTGCTGTGGCTGCACGGCCTGGGCGCGGACGGGCACGATTTCGTGCCGTTCGTGCCGGAAGTGACCAGGCCGCACTGGCCCGCGATCCGGTTCGTGTTCCCGCATGCGCCGGTGCGCGCCGTCACCATCAACAACGGCGCGCGGATGCGCGCGTGGTACGACATCCGCAGCTTTGATTTCAACAGCAGCGACCTTGCCAATCGCGCCGACGAACAGGGGGTGGAGGAATCCATCGTCCAGGTCGATGCCTTGATCGCACGCGAGATCCAGCGCGGCATCCCCGCATCGCGCATCCTGCTGGCCGGTTTTTCGCAGGGCGGGGCGATCACCCTCGCCGCGGGCCTGCGTCGCGCCGAGTCTTTGGCGGGACTGATTGGCCTGTCGACCTACCTGCCGGCCGCGACGACCTCGCTCGCCGCCTTGCACGCCAACGCCGCCAAGCAGCCGGTGTTCATGGCGCACGGCAGGCACGATCCGGTGGTGCCCTATGCCGCAGGCGAACGCAGTGCCGCCGTGTTGCGCGAACAAGGCTTCGATGTGACCTGGCACGCTTACCCGATGCAGCACCAGGTCTGCGCCGAGGAGATCCGCGACCTCGGCGACTGGCTGTCGCAACGGTTCGCGGCGGGCTGAACGATGTCCGACCCGCGCAGCACCGCGCCGTGGTTTCCGGATCTGTGGAGGTTGCCGCGCGGATACGCGCCGCCGCAGCGGACGGCTACTATGTCAGCGAACTCAGCCTGCCGTTGGCTTCGGAACATGCACTTCAGGACATGCGCCGCGTGAAAGTAGTCATCGCCGATGATGAACCCCTGGCCCGCGAACGGCTGCGCGACCTGCTGGCCGAACTGCCGGATGTGCAACTGGTCGCCGAAGCCGGCGACGGCCGCGAAGCGCTGCATGCCTGCGCGCAGCACGATCCCGACGTGGTGCTGCTGGACATCGCGATGCCCGGCATCGATGGCCTTGAGGCCGCGCGCCATCTCGCCGCGTTCGATCCGCGTCCCGCCGTCGTGTTCTGCACCGCGTACGACGCACATGCGCTGTCGGCGTTCGAGGCGGCCGCCATCGACTACCTGGTCAAGCCGGTGCGCCCCGAACGCCTCGCCGCCGCCCTCGAGCGCGCACGCACGTTCGCCGCCGGCCGCGAGCACGGCGATGCCGCCTCCGGCCGCCGCCGCACGCACCTGTGCGCGCGCCTGCGCGGCAGCCTGCGACTGATCCCGGTGGAGGACGTGCATTTCCTGCAGGCGGACGAAAAATACGTGGTCGTGCACCACGCGCGCGGCGAGGATTTGATCGAGGAATCGTTGAAATCGCTGGAAGAGGAATTCGGCGAACGCTTCGTGCGCATCCACCGCAACTGCCTGGTCGCCCGGCACGAACTGGTCGAACTCAAGCGCAGCCCGGATGGCCACGTGCACGCCGTCCTGCGGCACGGCAAGGAACCGCTGGAAGTCAGCCGGCGCTGCGTGGCGGGGTTGAAGGAGACGGTGAAGCATCTTTGATGCGGGTAATGAGCAATTAGAACTCGTTCAACGCGGGGCTGTTTGCCACGATCGGGGTTTTTTGAACTTTATCGAACACTGGTACACGCGATAATGCCCGCATGACCCGCATCCGCATCGCCACCCGCAAAAGCCCGCTCGCGTTGTGGCAAAGCGAACACGTCGCCGGCCACCTCCGCATCGCGCATCCCGGCATCGAGGTCGCGCTGGTACCGATGACCACGCGCGGCGACGACACCCTGGATCGTTCGCTGGCGGCGATCGGCGGCAAGGGCCTGTTCCTCAAGGAACTGGAACTGGCGATGCTGCGCGGCGAGGCCGATTGCGCGGTGCATTCGCTGAAAGACGTGCCGATGCACCTGGAAGGCCCGTTCGCCTTGCCGGCGATCCTGCAACGCGCGGATCACGCCGACGCCTTCGTCAGCGAACGCTTCGCTTCGATCGAGGCACTGCCGCATGGCGCGCGCGTGGGCACGTCATCACTGCGACGCCAGGCGCAGCTGCGCGCAAGGCGACCCGACCTGCAGTTGCTCGACCTGCGCGGCAACGTCAACACACGCCTCGCAAGACTCGACGCCGGTGACTACGACGCCATCATCCTTGCGTGCGCCGGATTGCAACGTCTCGGCTTCGATCACCGCATCCGCGCGCGACTGGATGCGCCCGACTGGCTGCCCGCACCGGCGCAGGGCGCGATCGTCATCGAATGCCGTGAGGACGATGTCCCCATGCATGAATTGGTGGCAGCGCTCGATCACGCCGACACGCGTGTGTGCGTGGAGGCAGAGCGCGCCATGAATCGTGCGCTGCACGGGAGTTGCCATGTGCCGGTGGCAGGCTATGCACGACTCGACGGGCAGCACTTGTCGTTGCAGGGACTGGTGGGCTCGGCCAGCGAAGGCCGCGTGGTGCGTGCGCACTGCAATGGCCGCGGCGATGCACCCGAGGCATTGGGCATCCAGGTCGCCGAAGCATTGCTCGCGCAAGGTGCGCGTGAACTGATCGGCGCAGTCGCCGAAGACGATTAGCGCCTTTCCTTCTCCCATCGGGAGAAGGTGCCCGAAGGGCGGATGAGGGCGCGCAGTGTCAGAGCTGAGAATTTGTAACTACTGAAGAGACTCCGCCCGCATCTCTCGCTGCGCGGTTTGAACCACTGGGTGAGGCTACGGTCTTACCCGGGCTACGGGCTGCGCACTGATTCTTCATTCGAGCGTGGAGCATCGGGTAGTTGCTCGTCGAGCGACTGGCGATATTTGATGCAGCCCCGGAAGAATGCCGGCCACTCCGGGACCAAGGGAGAAACAAGAGACTGCTCAGGCAGCAGCCCCCAAAGCGCCGGATGATGCCAACAAAGACCGTGCCCCGTGCTGTCCCGGTGCGCGCGGACAGCATTGCGAAGCTTGACCAGCTCGAAGATCAACTCGTCGCGCGACAGGTCATTGAGGTCTGAATCCACGGCACTCCCCTGCGCAGCGATAGCATCTAACGCCTGAATCAAGCCGAGCCGCGACGCTGATTCAGTTTGAGTGAGTTGTTAGGCGTCACCGCTTGATTGCGCATATATGTGGGGACCGTCAGGCCGGAGGAAATGGCGCAGCTCATAGTAGGAGATGTCCACACTTTGAAACCCTAATGCGTAAGGTCCGACTTGATAGGGTGAAAACGTGATGGACAATCTGTCGCTCATTAACAGGAAATGTTCAAAGTTGCCTCGATTGGGAGCGCAGCCAGATTCGATCCATTCAATCGCCGGTTGGTCTGGATCATCTCCAGTGATCTCCCACAGATGCCTAGAAAGCTGTTCCACACAGATTCTATTAATTCGTTGCTCAGCTGCGGCTGGGTCTGTAAAAAGGTCTGCGAGATGAATTTGATGCATACCTCTGTCGAAGACGAAGTTGAATGTTTCAATTTCGTGGTTTGGATGTGCTGCACCTGAGAAGAAGAAAGACATTGTCACCGGCATGGATATCATGCGCTGCGTTGCATGCGTAAGGTCGAAGCTTTCCCAGTATCCGTCTGGCACGATGTGCTCATCGTCTTGAAGTGTTTCACCTTCCGTAACTTGCGCTGCGTGCGGGTCTTCCGCAGAACTGCGTCGAACCCGGTTAGAGAAGAAGGCGCTAAGCTCGGCAGCTTCATCGCGAAGCACAGTAGAGCTAAAGACGGGATACTCGATTCTGAGTTCATGATCCCGATCGGCATGAAGTTCATGCGTTTTTGTCACAATTCGGAAAGGGCCAAACATAGTTCCATCTACCGCAGCGATTTGCTGTTGCTCGGCGGCTAGATTGAGCGAGGCAATGACCTGTTCCCACGCCCCGTTGACGGATAAGTCGATGTACTGCAATCGGCTTGCAAGGTGTGTGGGGACATCGCACTGCTCAAGTAACAACGGAATCAAATAGATGTCCGTAGGAAGTTTGTATTTGAGTCTGTCGAGGGCAAAGTTGACCTCTCGTTGGACGAACCCCCGCTTACTTACACTGCTCTTACTCAAGAAGGCCAGTACTACGTTAGCGCTGGTCAACGCATGGTCGATCTCCGCTTCCCAATTCTGTCCTGGAAGGATCTTTCGGCAGTCCATCCATGGGTCGTAACCACCATGAGAGAGTGCATCAAAGTAGCCCTCGACACGCTCGCGATCTTCACGCGCGTAGCTAAGAAATGCCCTCAATGCCATCTGTTGACCCCCTGCGACACCTAAAGCTGGTTAGTAATACAAACTAACGACATGCTTGGCCTCGGCAAAAAACAGCCACCGCTCGACAAACACCCCCGCAAGAATCGAAACCGCCGCCAACGGCAGCGTAAACACGACGCTGGATGGCGCCGCCATTCCCAGCAATGTCAGCAGTATGGGCACGCCAGCGAACAACCCATATGCAAGCAGGCGGAGCTGGCTCGCGCGCTCGCGCGCGATCTGGAAGACCATCTCGCGAGTGATGTAGTTGGCTTCGGTGTGCGGCGCTTCAAAGGTTTGCACCGTGCGACCCGGTAGCCCGACGGCTGCGGCGCGATCGGCGGGCAACGGGGCGCGGTCAATCTCGCGCCAGTAGATGAATTTCGTCAGCGCCGCGACCGCTGCGATCAGGCTCAGCGATGGCAGCACCGTGGCCACGCCGGTTCCACTGGGCAATTTCCACAGCATCAGCACAAACAACAACGCCGCGCCGCTGAGCAGCGACAGCACCAGATAGACCGGCACCACAAGCGGATGCCGCCACGCCGGGATCGGTTTCAGCGACGCGTAGATCATCGCGGTGCAGGCGACAGTGGCCAGCGCCAGCACCGCGGTGAGTACCCCGGCGAGCGCTAGAAAAGCAGCGGTGTCGGCCGAACGCACCCCGCGCCACAGCAAAATCGTCATCGTCAATGCGGGCACGTAGGTCAGCAGCGCCATGACGCCTTCCCGCGATAGCCACGACGTCCGCCACTGCGACAACGCACGCCACGCGCGTTGCGGTTGTCCCAGGTGCGCCAGCGAACACAATAATCCCGCCGTGACCAGCACCAGCGCGAGGACCGCGGCGAACAGCTGCATCGATGCCAATGGCGCCGCAGCGCCGCCGCGCGATTGCAGCAGGAACACCGAGATGCCGAGCCAGGTCAGCAACCCGTAACCGGCGCCCGACAGCGTGGTGAAGAAGACGATGGAGAGGGCGGGGTGCATGAGGTTTCGGCTTCCTGTCGTGTCGCTTTCAGTTTGGAGGTTGTTACACGGCAGGGAGTTTTCCGTGACGCGTCATGAATCCAGAAGACGGGTCCCCAAAAAATATCGTCATTCCTGCGAAGGCGGGAATCCAGCGACTTCAAGCCGCTGAAGCCAAAGTCACTGGATTCCCGCCTTCGCGGGAATGACGAATGATGATTCCTTCAGTGGGCTCATGATGCACTCACTCCAGCACCACCGCCGTCCCCGCCGCCGACACCATCAACATGCTGCCGCCATCCTGCACCTGCACGGTTTCATAGGCGAGAGCGACGCCGACCACGGCGTTGGCGCCGAGTTCGCGCGCCTGCTCGAGCATGTCGTCGATGGCTTCCTGCTTGGCCTTGCGCAGCACTTTTTCGTACGCGCCGGAACGTCCGCCGACCATGTCGCGGATGCCGGCGAAGAAGTCGCGGAACATGTTGGCGCCGAGGATCGCGTCGCCGCCGACCAGTCCCTTGTAGTCGGTGATGCGACGGCCTTCGATGGTGTGTGTGGTGGTGACGAGCAGTGTGGACTTGGGCATGAGAGTGTTCCTTTGATGAAGGTCTGAATGAAGCGGACATGCGAGTGGCGAAATTTTTTGAGCCGGATCGCCAGCACGAACAGATGCTCGGGATTTATTCCGACCTCCTTAGCGATTGAGGATGCGATCGAGCCAGCGTTTTGACGAGAGTTCCAGTGCATCGGCATCCGGTTCTGCGACGGCGTTGGCGTCATCGCCGCTGCGGCGCGGTCGTGGCGGCAGGTAGCGGTTTACGGGTTTGTAGTCGAGCTGCGGTAGCAGGGCCACGCCGCCGCGTTCGGCGACCAGCTTCGACACCTTGGATTCGGGATCGCCCAGGTCGCCGAAGTGCCGCGCCTTGGTCGGACACGCCTGCACGCAGGCGGGCTGGCGTTCGCTTTCTTCCAGGTTCTGGTTGTAGATGCGATCGACGCACAAGGTGCATTTCTTCATCACGCCTTCGACCGGCGAATACTCGCGCGCGCCGTAAGGACACGCCCAGCTGCACAGCTGGCAGCCGATGCACTTGTCCTCGTCGACCAGCACGATGCCGTCCTCGGCACGCTTGTAACTGGCGCCGGTCGGGCACACGGTCACGCACGCGGGCGTTTCGCAATGCA
>JBBJNO010000093.1:0-9071 GCA_037720875.1 Luteimonas sp.
CCGTGCTCGAAGGGCTGATCCTCAAACATCAAGCCAAGCAATCCCAACTGCGCACGCTCGGCCATGAAGCGGCGGCGATCGCTCGCAAGACTAGGAAGCCGGCACAGCAAGCCAGCGGCTAAACGAAAAAACCCCGCCGGTGAGGGCGGGGCTTCGCAAGCAACTGTCTCAACGATTTCCATTACGCGAATTACATTCCGTCTATAACGCGAATCAAAGAACCTGAATTGTCATAGCTGTAAAACTTCTCATCGCCAATTCGGCTCGCACATTTTCCATCTGCTGCGAACGTTCGGGTTGCCGCCACTGACCACCCTTGGCGCGTTTTCGCAACAGTAAAGTCACACCCTGCACCGGGCTCCGAGCAAAATTCTTTTGACTCCGCTTCGGTTTTTTTCAATATTTTCAGGGCATCTTCACCCACCTGGTCGGGATAAATCCGCCCACCGCAGTGAACTTTTTCAGCAGAGCATCCAGCAACTACTGTGATGAAGCACAAGGCGAACGCATAGCGCGAAACACTATTCAGAACCTGGCAATCCATTTGGATACGTCCCGTTGTAGACAGTTGGCAGAATTACATTGACGATGTCGTTAATTCGCCCCTCGATTACTTTTTGACACATATCACTTGTGCATTTCTCTCTAGCTAATTTCGCCGCCAAACAGCGTAATTCAACCGCATACGCCCCAAATTCACTCGCGAGACGCTCGGGTCGATTAAATCCAACGATGCCTCTTGGATGTATGAACGGAACCCATCCCCAGTAACGGCACACCCCTGGATTTGACCGTGTCGCATCTCTCGCATGGCTTTGCTCGTGGGCAAGAATGCAATCGCCAATACATTTTTGATCGTAACTTGGCCATCTATTCCAGTTGACAAAAGGCGCAACGACCCCGTCATCGCAATAAATGGTGCCATAAGGAAGTTGTTGCCCAGGCCCATACGGCGGCAGCCTTACGGCCGCAAGCCCTTTGGAGTCATAAGCTCCTGTCGGCATACCGTTTGCGTATGCGTAAGTGTTCGGCCCGCCGCCCAATCCCACCGGATCACTCTCCACATACCGCCCTGTCGCGGCTTCGTAGTCCCGGAAGTAGTTGTAGTTGAGGCCTGAAGCGGCATCGTAGCGTTGGCCACTGAACCGCATATTGAACACGAACTGGTTCGCATCATTGTCCGGATTCTGGTTGGGAACCGTGTTACCAAACGCTTCACCTTTCAACTCCCACTTCCACACCGCCACATTGCGCACCGGGTCGATCACCACGCGCGGCGTGCCCAGTGCATCGGGTTCGAGGTAGTGCAGCTTCTGGGCCGTGCCGGCACCAACCAACACGCCCACCGGCAGGTCATCCAGCCAGATTGCCTGCTGGAGCGGTGCGCCTGCAGTGTCGTAATCGCCCAGCCAGTGGCCGGCTTCGTCGTACACGGTGTAGGTGTTGGTGGTGCCCAGGTACTTGCGGACCTGTTCGCCCTTTCCGTTGGTGACGTAATTCATCTTCACCTTGGTGCCGGCCTTGACCTGGCTCATGCGGTTGGCGTCGTCGTAGATGAACTGGCGGGCGGTGCCGCCGATCTGGGTGGTGTTGCCGGCCGCGTCGTAGCTGCGGGTAGTCGTCCCCACCTTGGTCAGCCGATGACTGGTGCCCGGATACGTGTAGGCCGTGGTGGCACCGGCGTTGGTGACGCTCTGGCGGTTGCCGGTGGCGTCATAGGCGTAATGCTCGATGACCGTGCCGGTGGGGCCGTCCCGGACATCGCTGAGGCGGTTGAGCGCGTCGTAGCCATAGGTCGCCAAGGGCGGATCGGTCTGCTGCCCGGTGCGCAGCGTGGCCAGGTTGCCGACCGGGTCGAACGCATAGCCCAGCGACAGGCCGCCCGGCGCGGCATCGCTGATCACGTTGGGTTGGTAGTTCTGGTTGAGCGTGCGTTGCAGCGTGCGGCCGTTGCCGTAGGTCCAGCCCGTCGCTGGCCCAAAGGGCGCATACGTGGCCTGGCTCAGCAACACTTGTCGCGTACCGCCAGCAGGCGTGATCCCGACGTCGCTCACTTGGCCTTGCGTGTTGCGCACGTAATCGACCGACGCGCCGTTGGGATAGGTGAGACGTTGCAGGCGACCGCCCGGTGTGTAGGCGTAGCGCAGCGTGAACACCTTGGCATTGGTGGTCTGCACCTTGCGTACCAGATTGCCGAAGCGATCAAAACAGTACTGGGTGGTGCCGCTGGCGTCCTGGAGTTTGGTCAGACGGCCGTTGGAGAAGGTTTCGCCGGACGTGCAGACCGTCTGGCTTACGTCGTAGGTGTAGGTGACATTGAGACTGGTGACCGGATAGGCGATGCTGGTCAACCGGTTGAGCACGTCGTAGCTGTAGGTCGCGGTCTTGCTGCGCGCATCGACCTGTGTCTTGCGGTTGCCGCCGCTGTCGTAGGTGTAGGTGGTGGCGCCGGTGTCCGGACTACTCAGTTGCAGCAGATCGCCCAGGCCGTTGTAGCTGTAACCGGTGTTCAGGCCTTTGGGATCGGTGACCTGCGTCAGATTGTCGAGCGCGTCGTACTGGAAGCTGGTCTGGGCATTGATGCCGCCGACATCCTGCAAGGTCCGGCTGAGGCGGTTGAGTGGGTCGTAGTCATTGTCGATGACGCGGGTCAGTGCGTCGGCCACGGTGTCGGTGTTGCCATTGGCGTCGTAGGTGAAGCCGGTCGGTTGCTGCAGGGCATCCTTCTGGGTTTGCAGTTGCCCGAGCTGGTTGTAGACGCGCGACAAGGTACGCCGCAAGGTGCCCTGCACATCCTTGGTGTCTTCCTGCGTCTTGTTGCCTGCGTTATCCAACGTGTAGTGCATGGTGTTGTCTGCGTTATCGCTGATATCAGTCAAGCGATGCGCGGCATCGTAGGTGTAGGACGTGAATGCGTTGTCGGGCTGCGTGACTTTTTTGACCAAGCCTGTGGGCCAGTACTCGATGCGGGTGATCTGGTCGTCGCTCTCGACTGCGGAATCGACGCCACGCACCTTGCGCGCGGTCAGCCAGCCGCGCGGGTGGTATTCCATATCGGTGATGACGCCGTTGGCATCCTTGACCGACAACACGCGACCTACGCCGTCGTATTGTAAGGTCTCGGTGACATGGCCCAGCGAATTGGTGACCTTCCACAGGTCGCCTTTGCGATGCGGACATGTGGTGGGCGACGTGGCGCACGCGGCATCGTCGCTGGGGTAGTAGGTGTAGGTGGTGAGGTCGGTGACGTCGGTCCGCGGGCCGTTGACGGACGTGACCAGGCCCAGCAAGGGGCAGGTGCCGGCAGTGATGTCGGTCTCTTCGCAATACGACGTTGTGGTGGCGCGGGTGGTGCTGGTGACGGGGTCGGTTTGGGTTTGGCTTAGGGCTTGGCCGCGGGCGTTGTAGGTCCAGGTGACCCTGCCTTTAGCTACACCAGTCGAGTCGCGAACATCCCGTTGCAGAGGCAGCCGAAATGATGGATGCCAAAGAGTCGTGGTCTTCTTTTGGAAGGAACCTCCCGCCATTGTGGCGCAATCGAAAGTAGCGCTTGCGCCTTCAATGCTGGTGGCCTCTAGGTTCCGTGTTTGCTCATAGGCGCGACAAATCTTGCTGTTTCCATCCTCCACCTGAATGATGTTTAGATTGTTGTCGTAAGCATATATTTTTGCATCGGTGGCACAACCAGCGCAGGTTGTTTCGACTCTATCGATCACTCGCCTTCCCAACAACGTGCGATACGAGTAAGCCACGCTGGCGTTCAATGGCGTGACCGAGAATACTTTGCTCAGCCAGCCAGTTTCATGATCGACTGTATATCGATTTACCCCACCAGCCCTCTGCGTCGACGTTGGTCTTCCTTGCGAATACACGTCGTACGTATACGATGAAATCTCATTTCCGCCTCCATCTTCAACCCGAACAAGATAGGAATGAACGCTGCTAAATGACGTATACAAATATTTTTCCAGGTATCCACCGTAGTTTGCGGATTCAAGGATCCTGTTGGCGTTATAAGTGTAGTTGACCGTTTGACCGGATGAACTAGTGACGCGTTCAAGCCTCTTGCTACTGTTGTATACAAACTCCAGGAATCGGCCACTTTGATTGCGGACCTTCTGCAAGCGCCGATTGGAATCGTATTCGTAGAAAAGTGTGTCTCCGGAAATTTCTTGCGTCTCTAAATGCATGCCGGTGGCGTCATAGGTTTCGCGGCTGCCGTTGGATAGTGTGAGCAAATACCCGGGATTGCCACTGGCTAATGTGAGCTCCGCTAGCGTGTCCCGTAGTGCATCTTGTTCGGAAATCCACAAGCCCGACGTGTCACTTTTCATGAATACAAATATTGCGCCGTCAGGGCGAACCATGTGTAGCTTGGCAGCATAGGAGCTATCTGCTGGCGAACTACGCAACATCTGTGTGTGGTCCGAACTCCATGCTTGGCCCAAGGACGCTGGTTGTGCTTCCGAAAAAGTGCGCGGACTGGAATGATAGGTACGACTGAATCCCAGGCCATCGATAGTGGCGATATCTACAACATGTCAGCACCTTATCAGCCGCAGCGATGTCGATCGGATTGCCGACAACGCAGTCCGGGCAAATAGGAGGCTTAACAACGGGCAAGAGCGGATGCCTCGCGCACACTAATCCCCCAGAGCCATCGCCCGAAGGACCGTTGTAGCCGTTGGAGCAAATGTAAACCCGATTCACCCAGTTCTGGTTATGCACTCTTCCTAAAAATTCTCCGCTTGGGTGGCGATAAAGATCGTAGTCGCAGCCCTCGCCATTGACATCGGAAAATGCAGCATTGAGATAGGTGCCGGCCCTGTCAGGGTTGGCGTTGTAATTATCTGCACGGTCTTGGCACGGAGGATCGCCTTCCAGATAGTAGCCATTCCCGTTCGTGTAATACACGTCCGGTCGCATCGTCTCAAAGTTTGGCTCTGCGCTGTGTGCAGTAAATGCAATCAGGTAGCCTGCCAAAACCATCAGCATTCCAGATAAGTATCGTTTCATTGCAGTCCTGATTGATTCAATTTATGAACTCGCCAAACATGCGTTTTGGCGCAGCATAAAAAAGCAGCGGAGAGGCTCGGCGCTACAGAAGTGATCGTCATTCAGACCTCCTGCGTCCGTTGGTTGCCATCCTTAAATTGTGCTTACAGCTTCCTAACGCGATCTGCCTACCACCAGTACGCGCTACACCCGTGACTCCCCCACGGGCGTATCGGAACTCCCACGCAACTCTGCCGGCTTGGGCACGCGATTGTCAATTCCCCGGATAGCAGCACCTCAATATTGCGCGCATCACATCCCCATACCGTTGACTGCCTCGATCAATGCGTGGCGCGATCATTTGCCGATGGGGTAGCAGCTAAATACACTTTGGTTAAAAGGCAAGCACCGTAAGTGGCTGATTGGATTGAAATGCGTCTACTTTTGCTTGTGTCTTGAAAATCCCCGTGTCGGCGGTTCGATTCCGTCCCCGGCCACCATTCAATTCAAGGTGTTACGTAGCCCGGACTCGTTGCGGGTTTTTGCTGCCTGGCGGCTTGCGTTTGTCGATCCCCGCTTGGCCTGCGAGTGAGCCCCCGTCTATGTCGAGGCGTGTGCGGCCGATTGCACCGGTTAACGGGATGCTTGCGCGGCGACGGCCGAAAGCAGGCATATTCCGCGCGTGGCTGGCGCCTCTCCACCAGATGACGTCTTCTTCAGGAGTTCCACGATGCGGTTTCTCCTCGCACTGTTGCTTGTGGTCGCCCTGCCCGTCTTCGCGGCAAAGCCGGTGCAGTCGGTCGCGCAACTTGATATCTCGCGCTATGCGGGCGAGTGGCATGAGATCGCGCATTTGCCGATGTTCTTCCAGCGCAAGTGCGTTGGCGATATCACCGCCCGCTACACGCTGGAGGACGAGGGCAGGATCGGGGTGCGCAATGCATGCAGAACCCGGGACGGGACGATGGACGTGTCCGAGGGCACGGCGCGCACGGTCGCGGGACATCCCGGGCGGCTCCAGGTCCGGTTCGCGCCGGATGTCCTGGACTGGGTGCCGATGGTATGGGCCGATTACTGGGTGATCGATCTTGATCCGGGTTATCAATGGGCGGTGGTGGGTGAACCCGATCGCGAGTATTTCTGGATACTCTCGCGCACGCCGACGATGGAGCGCGCGCTGTTCGAGCAGATCAAGCAGCGGGCGGAAGCGGTTGGATATGACCTGAAGCCACTGGTGGTGGTCGCGCCAGTGAAGTGAGGCACATTGGCCGTCATTGCCGCGAACAGTTGGCGGAATGCCTCCCGGTGTATTCTCGATCCAACTGATGTCGGAGCGGCCGCATGAAGCAGTTGGGACGTTTGGCCTTGATCGCGATGCTCTTGATCGCAATGTTGACGCTACTCGCCGCGTGCAGCAGTGGCGGCCCGGTGCGTCGCGTCTCAGAACCGGCCGCAAGCATCCAGCAGATCACCGTGCGTGCCAATGGCAGTTGGGCCGTCGATCTGCGCATCGAGAATTTCAGCAGCGTGCAAACACGTTTCGATGCGGTCAGCCTGATGATCAACATGGGCGGCCAGGCTGCGGGCACGTTGCAGGGCAACCCGGGCATTTCGATCGGGCCTGAATCGGCCGAAGTGGTGACCTTGTCGCACACCCCATCGTCGGCTGCGCGCATTGTTCTCGCCGATGCGCTGTCCGCCAATCGTGGCGTGAATTACAGCTTCAAGGGCACGCTGGGCGCGACCCCGGACAAGGGCAGCGCGCGTAGTTATGAAGTCGAGCGGAGCAGCAGCCTGAGTCCGGCGCCGGGGTTGCCGGGGGTGTTGCGGTAAGTTTGAAAAAGTGATCTGGATCGGCTGCTGCTTGTCTTTCCGCGAAGGCGGGACGTTCAACAGCGAAGCCCGTCATCCAACTACATTGATACAGCTAGACCGTAACGCCCAAGGCACTGGATTCCCGCCTTCGCGGGAATGACGAGCAGGAACAAGTGCAAAAGCAAGAACAAGATTAAAATGGATCCCGCGTCGGGATCACGGGCAACAGCGATGAGCCTTTCCCGACTCCCGACTCCCGACTCCCGACTCCCGACTCCCGACTCCCGACTCCCGATTCCCGACTCCCGACCCCCCATCTTCTTCCGAACCTGACCAATGACCACCTACAAAGCTCCCCTCTCAGACATCCGCTTTGTCCTGTTCGACGTCCTCGATTCCGAAACCCAGTTCACACGTCTCGGATTCACCGATGCAACGCGCGATATCGTCGACGCCGTGTTCGAGGAAGGTGCGCGGTTCACCGAGACTGTGCTGGCGCCGCTCAATCGCATCGGTGATACCGATGGTTGCACCTATGACAAGGCCAGTGGAGATGTCGCCACGCCGCCGGGTTTCAAGCAGGCCTACGCGCAATATGTCGAAGGCGGCTGGAGCGGACTGGTGTCGCCGGTGGAGTTCGGCGGCCAGGGCTTGCCGCATGCCGCGGGCGTGCCGTTGAAGGAGATGATCGACGCGGCGAATCTTGCGTGGGGCAATTTCCCGCTGCTGTCGCACGGCACCACCGAGGCATTGTTGCAGCACGGGGAAGACTGGCAGCGCGACGTGTTCCTCGGCCATCTGGTCGATGGCAGCTGGACCGGCACGATGTGCCTGACCGAACCGCATTGCGGCACCGATCTTGGCCTGCTCAAGACAAAAGCGATCCCCAACGACGACGAGAGTTATTCGATCACTGGCACCAAGATCTTCATCACCGCCGGCGAGCATGATTTCACCGACAACATCGTGCATCTGGTGCTGGCGCGTTTGCCTGACGCGCCCGCGGGCAGCAAGGGCATCTCGATGTTCATCGTGCCGAAGGTGCAGGTCGCGCGCGATGGCACGATCGGCCCGCGCAACGCCGTGCGTTGCGGCGCGATCGAACACAAGATGGGCATCCATGGTTCGGCCACGTGCGTGATCAATTTCGACGATGCGCAGGGATACCTGATCGGTGGGCCGCACAAGGGTTTGCAGGCGATGTTTACGATGATGAATACCGCGCGCCTCGCGGTTGGCCTGCAAGGGCTCGGCTTGTCGGATCGCGCGTACCAGAATGCGTTGCGCTATTCGCGTGAGCGTTTGCAGATGCGTTCGCTGTCCGGAGCCAAATTTCCGGACAAACTGGCCGACCCGATCATCGTCCACCCCGACGTGCGCCGCATGCTCTTGACCTGCAAGGCGCTGATCGAAGGCGGCCGCGTGATGGGCTATCACGGCGCCAGCCTGGTCGACATCGTCGAACATACCGACGATGCCGAAGAACGCGCGCAGGCCGATGCGCTACTTGGTTTCGTCACGCCAATCGTCAAGGCCTGCCTGACCGAATGGGGCGTGGAATGCACCTACCACGCGCTGCAATGTTTCGGCGGTCACGGCTACATCGCCGAACACGGCATGGAACAACTCGCCCGCGATGCGCGCATCACCACCTTGTACGAAGGCACCACCGGCATCCAGGCGCTGGACCTGATGGGCCGCAAGATCATGCAGCAGCAGGGCGCCGGGCTGCGGGTGTTCCTGGGCATGATCGAAAAATTCTGCAAGGACAATGCCGATAATGAAAGTGTCGCGCACTTCATCCAGCCACTGCGCGGCAAAGCGGACGAGTGGCAGCGTTTGACGTTGCAGGTCGGCCAGCGCGCGGTCGGTAATGCGGATGAAGTCGGCGCGGCGGCCTATGACTATCTGTTTTATGCCGGCTATGTCGCGCTGGCCTACTGGTGGGCGCGCAGCGTGGCCGCGGCGGAAGCCTCTTCGCGATCCGAAGCCTTCAAGGCGGCCAAGCGCGAGACCGCCAGATTCTATTTCGACCGCATCCTGCCGCGCACGCTGGCGCACGCGGCGGCGATCAACAGTGGCGTGGATTCGCTGATGTCGCTGGATGCGGATCGCTTCGATGCCTGATCCGCATCTGCAGAGCGGAGCTTGCTTCCGCTGCTTTTCGCGCAACCCTCGAGAGCAGCGGAGCAAGCTCCGCTCTACCAACCGCGATCCGCTCTCCGAACCGCGATCCGCTCTCCGAACCGCGATCCGCTCTC
>JBBJNO010000094.1:0-9028 GCA_037720875.1 Luteimonas sp.
ATGCGCGTCACCGTCAGCTCGACCGGGAACTCGTGCCCGTCGGCGTGCAGGGCGGACAATTCAAGCCGCTTGTCCAGGACCGGGCCTTCGCCCGTGGCCAGGTAATGCGCCATGCCCGCGCGGTGCCGTTCGCGATAGGCGGGCGGGATGATCAGCGCCACCATGTCGCGTCCGAGCACGTCCTCACGCCGGTATCCGAAGGTGCGTTCGGCCGCGGCGTTGAACTCGATGATCCGGTCTTCGTGGTCGGTGCTGACGATGCAGTCCAGGGCCGTTTCGAACATGGCGCTCTTGCGTGTTTCGCCCTGCCGCAGCTGCTCCTCGGCCTGCCTGCGCACGTCGATTTCGCGGCGCAACTCGTCGTTTGCCCTGCCGAGTTCCATGGTGCGTTCGGCGACCCGCGATTCCAGGTCGGCGTGTGCCTTCTGCAAGGCGGCCTCTGCTTGCTTGCGACGGGTGATGTCGTGCATCGATACGACCGCACCCTGCACATGGCCGTCCGCGTCATGCAGCGCCTTGGCATAGGCGAGCAACGACCGGAGCGGGCCATTGGCTGGGGCGATCACCATTTCCGCCCCGCGCACCTGTTCTCCGCGCAAGGCACGAAGCAGCGGGACATCCTCCGTGCGCATCGGCGTACGGCCGTCCGCGAGATAGAGGTTGTAATGATCGGCCCAGCGCTCGGCAGGAACCGGTTCCTGCGGCAGCCCGTGGAAGTCGCGCGTGGCCTTGTTGAACAGCGTCAGCACACCCTCGGCGTCGCACGCCACGATGCCTTCCTGGAGGTTTTCCAGCAGCGTGTGCATGAACGCGTTGGCCCGCGCCAGCTCGGCTGTGCGCTCGTCCACGCGCTGTTCGAGCTCCTCGCGGGCTCGGCTGAGGGATTCCTCCACGCGGCGGCGTTCCGTGACGTCGCGAAAAATGAGCACCACGCCGGAGATCGCACCCTGTTCGTCGCGAATCGGTGCGGCGCTATCGTCGATTGGCGTTTCAGCGCCGTCCCTGGCGATCAGCAGGGTGTGGTTGGCGAGGCCGACGACCACCCCGTCCTGCAGCGCGCGGCTTGCGGGATTGGCAACCGTTTCGCGCGTGCTTTCGTTGACGATGCGAAACACGGTTTCGAGGGTTTGTCCCGAAGCTTCGGCGCTGGTCCAGCCCGTCAATTGTTCCGCGACGGCATTCAGGTACAGCACGCGTCCCTCGACATCGGTGGTGATGACCGCATCGCCGATGCTCGCGAGCGTGACCCGCCAGTGCTCGCGGCTTGCCCACAGCATCTTCTCGCCGCGCACGATGCCGCGCCCCAGCAGAGCCGCGGTCAGGAAGGCGATCACGACGCCGGACACGATCAAAATCTGCGTGGAATATGCCGACGTGCTGTCGCCTGCGAGAAGCGCCGCACTCAACAGCACCAGCAGCAAGGCCATGGTCCCGAAACCGAGCCAGACGCGCCCTGCCGTTGTCCCTCCCGCCCATGCACTCCAACGTTGCGTCACGAGATTGGCTGCCCATTGGCTGGATTAACTGGAAGATACGATATGACGGACCGATGTGATGCGGGGAAAACGAGAGGCAGGTCACGACTCGCTAGGCCAGGATCAGTCGGGCGGAAGGCAGTTTCGGTCCCATGGCGTGAAGGTCGCGCGTGTCGTGCGACCGACATTCCCGGAAGACGTGGCGCGTGTGCAGGCCGCACCATGACAGGCGACGCATCAGCCGCGCAGCGTCGTGCTACACATTGGCCACGGCGTTCTACGCGACGCCTTTGCACGCGTCGCGCCAGACGCGCATCGCGCTGGCCGTGTCAGCCGCGCAGTTGCCGGTCGAACAGTGCGATCGTTGTTGATGCGTTCGTCGGTCGCGGCCTGCTCCTCAAGATCATGTGCGACCGATTCGGTGGGGAGGGGAATCGCCATCCCTGCAATCGTGCGGTCAGCAATGGCAAGCCCGGGTGAGTACCGTTCATCATCGATCAGCCACCCGTTGCGCTGGCGACCGCACTGCAACGTGGACGCGCCGGCGGTATAGCGAAGGCTGCGCGCGCGTGGCATTGACGGCGCGCGGAGCGCTCGCGGTGCAAGATCGCGTCTTCATCCAGCCGGCAACCGCCATGAACTACATCCGCCATTACGCCGAACACGAACCCACCCGCGTCGATGTCGATGCGCTGACCGGCGACGCGCTGCTGGAGTTCGGCGCGCCCTGGTGCGGCCACTGCATCGCCGCGCAACCGGCGATCCAGGCAGCGTTGTCCGCGCGCGAGGATGTCGCGCATCTCAAGATCGAGGACGGCCGCGGCCGGCCACTGGGCCGGTCGTTCCGGGTCAAGCTGTGGCCGACGTTGATCGTGCTGCGCGACGGCGTGGAAGTCGGGCGCGTGGTGCGACCGGTCAGGGTCGACGAAGTGGAACGCGTGCTGGGCTCGTCCTGATCGCGGAGGCACTGGCCTGAAACGCCGCCCCGGGCCGTTGGCCATGCACGCATTCCACTGGAGCCTGAACTGCCTGCGCACCGAACCAGACCCCGTTGGCAACTGGTGCGATCACCACCCAGCGCTGCGGCAATCGGTGCTAGCGTTGCCGAAACCACGGCCCGGCCCTCCCATGATCAACACCGCAGACATCCTCAAGGCCAACATCCTGGTGGTCGATGACGACCGCGACAGCGCAACCACGATGGCCATGACGCTGCAGCACGCCGGCTACGCCAACGTGACCGCGACCAGCGACCCCACTGCCGTGCACGGCCTGCATCGCGACAACACCTACGACCTGATCCTGCTCGACCTGCAGATGCCGGGCATGGACGGCTTCCAGGTGATGGAAGGGCTCAAGGAATTCGAGCGCGAGGGCTATCTGCCAGTGCTGGCGATCACCGGCGAGCCCGGGCACAAGGTCAGCGCGCTCAAGCTCGGCGCCAAGGATTTCCTGCCCAAGCCGGTGGACATCGACGAGCTGCTGGTGCGGGTGCGCAACATGATTGAGGTGCGGCTGCTGTATTCGGAACTGGAAGCGGCGTCGCTGCGGCAGCGTTGACGCGCGCTGCAACGCGCCCTCATGCGCGCCCTCATTTGCGACTCACGTCGCGCGGCCTACGCTGCGGCATCGACGACCTGCAGGACAAGGCCATGAGCCCATCGAAAACCGCACTGACGCCGGCGTTCATCGCCAGCCAGCGTGACCGCCTGATCGAAATGCGCGAGGCGTTGATGGCGACCGGCCGCGCGGCGGCCAGCGAGGAAACCGAACTGCAGGAAGACTCCCTCAACGAATCGCAGAATTCCGGCGACGACGCGCAGAAGACCACGTTGCAGGACAACGACGCGGCATTGTTCGTGCGCAACCGGCAACGCCTGGTCGCCATCGACCGCGCGTTGCGGAAGATCGAGGAGGGCAGCTACGGCTTGTCCGATGAGAGCGGCGAGCCCATTCCACGGGACAGGCTGGAAGCGATCCCCGAAAGTCTCGGCACGGTGGCCGAGGAAATCGTACGCGAACAAGTACAGCTTCCGTAGGGATGCAAATGACCGGCTGGGCGATGGGACAGCGTTCGCGCAGCGGCTTGGCCCTTGTGCCGGTCTCGTACCGTTGCCTGTCGTGCTGCCCCATCCCCATGCCTGCTGCAACGCTACTGCGCAAGCGGCTGCAGCGATTCCGCTCCACATGGTCTCTCGGCATGGCTGAAACCAATGGCTGATTCCTGCTGCGACGAGATCGATGTGCGCGCGCTCGAAGCACGTCAGCGCCGCGTACTGATCATCGTGCTGGTCATCAATGCGGCCACGTTCGTGATGATGGTGGCGACGGCGTTACACAGCGGTTCGTCGTCGCTGTTGTCGGGCGGGCTCGACAATTTCGGCGACGCACTGACCTACGCGCTCAGCCTGGCCGTCGTCGGCGCCAGCGCAGGCGCAAAGGCGCGCGTGGCACTGTTCAAGGGCGCGCTGATTCTTGCCGCCGCGATCGCCGTCGCCCTGCAGATCGCATGGCAACTGGCACATCCGGGCGTGCCGGTGTTCAAGGCCATCGGCATCGCCGCGCTGCTCAACCTCGCAGCCAACTTTCTCTGCCTGCGCCTGCTCAACCCGTACCGCAGCGGCGACGTCAACATGACCTCGGCCTGGGAGTGTTCGCGCAACGATGTTGGCGAAGGCGTCGCGGTGCTGGCGGCGGCCGTTGGCGTGTGGTGGTTCGATGCGGCCTGGCCCGACCTGGTCATCGCAGTGGCATTGTTGTTGATGTTCCTGCGTTCGGCATGGCGCGTACTGCGCAGTGCATGGCGTGCGTTGCAAACCAGTGCACCGTGAGCGCGCGCGGTTGCGGAGTGAATGATTCATCTGTCGCGCTTTCGCTCACATGCAGCTAACACATTCCACACATGTCCTGAACAGGCGCAATCGCATGCTCGCGACTCGGCAGCGTGCCGAAAAAACTTTATCAAGGAGCAGGCACATGGGTAACAACGAAAACCGCGACGCCGACAACCGCGATGCCAACCGGGATCCAATCAGTGGCGCGCCCGGCGCGCATCCGATCGGCACCGGAGTCGGTGGTACCGGCGGCGCATTGGCCGGCGCGGCCATTGGTTCTGTTGCCGGGCCGGTGGGCACCGTGGTCGGTGGCGCCATTGGTGCCGTGGTCGGTGGACTGGCGGGCAAGGCGGCGGGTGAAGCGGTCAACCCCACCGCGGAAGACGCTTACTGGCGCGATACGTATGCCAGCGAGCCGTACAACAAGAAGGACTACACCTACGACGACTACTCGCCGGCCTATCGCACGGGCTATGAAAATCGCGCCAAGTATGCCGACCGTGATTTCGATTCGGTCGAACCCGAGTTGAAGGCTGACTGGGAACGCAGCAAGGGCAATTCGCGCATGGCGTGGGATGACGCCAAGCAGGCGACACGCGCCGCATGGCATCGCGTTGAGCGCGCCGTGCCCGGCGACGCAGATGGCGACGGCCGTTAATCACGGTTGCTTTTGATGTTTGGAAAAAAGGGCCTCGATCGAGGCCCTTTTTTTGATGGCACGAATGATGGATGTCTTCGTTGCAACCGTGCAGCGAACGAGGAACAGCAATGAGCGGACCCGATATCGTCGGATGGATCGCATCCGCCATCCTGATCGCGACGTTGGTGCGGCAGATCTACACGCAGTGGAAGGATCCTGATGCCAGTGGCGTGTCGACCTGGTTGTTCGTGGGTCAGATCACGGCGTCGGTCGGTTTCATCGCCTACAGCTGGATGCTGAAGAACTGGGTCTTCATCGTCACCAACGCCATCATCCTGTTGACTGCCTTGGTCGGGCAGTGGGTGATGTGGCGGAAGCATCGAAAGTCGTGACCATCGTGTCTCCTTCTCCCGAAGGGCGAAGGAAAATCGTCAACCACGCGGCCCGCCCCTCACCGGCAACACGATGCCGCTGATGTACGACGCAGTGATGGGCGATGCGAGGAAGACGTATGCGGGCGAAATTTCCTCCGGCTGCGCCGGCCGCCCCATGTCGCTGTCCTGTCCAAATTCGGCGACGTCCTTGCCCGCGCGATCTGCCGGGTTGAGCGGCGTCCATACCGGCCCCGGCGCTACGGCGTTGACGCGAATCCCGCGCGGCAGCAGGTTGCTGGCCAGCGACAAGGTGAACGCGTGGATCGCACCCTTGGTCGCGGAGTAGTCGAGCAGTTCCTTGCTGCCGAACAGACCCGTTTCCGATCCGGAATTGATGATCGACGCGCCATGCTTCATGTGTGGCAGCGCGGCGCGCGCCATGTGGAAATAGCCGGCGATGTTGGTCTGCAAGGTTTCCTGCAGATGATCGTCCTTGAGGTCTTCGAGGGCGGCGCAGTGCAGCTGGAACGCGGCGTTGTTGACCAGGATATCGAGCCGGCCAAACGTCTTCACCGTCTTGGCGACAGCACGCTTACAGAACTTCGGATCCTTGACGTCGCCGGCGATGACGATGCACTTGCGGCCTTCCTTCTCGACATGCCGCTGCGTGTGTTTCGCGTCCTTGTGCTCGTCCAGGTACAACACCGCCACGTCCGCGCCTTCGCGCGCGAACAGCACCGCGACCGCGCGCCCGATGCCAGAATCGCCGCCAGTAATGATCGCGGCCATGCCTTTTAGCTTGCCGCTGCCCTTGTAGCCCGGCGCGAGGAAACGCGGCTGCAGCTCGAGTTCATGCTCGTTGCCGGGTTTCTTCAGGTGCTGCGCGGGCATCGGGTTTTGCGGCTGTTTGCGCGCGCCGGCTTGCACCGCGACGTGCGTGTCCTCGTCGCTGCCTGCGGCCTTGTCGCCGGCATCGACGCGGCGCTGGATCGCACGTTGTTTGGCGGCGCCTTTTTTCACGGACGCCGCTGTTGGTCTGGTTGAGGCTTTAGTCGTGGCCATGAGCCGTCTCCAGCATGGGTGATCAAGGGAGTGACCTTAGGAATCGATGGGTAAGCATGACGTGATCGGGATACTCCGCTCGTCAATCCAGCGAAGGCGGGAATCCAACGGCTTTGATTTCACACGTTGCTCTTCGTAGAGCCGAGCTTGCGCGGCTGCGCCTTGCCTGTTGAGTGAAAGCGGCGGAGCAAGGTCCGCTCTACCAAGACAAGCGCGCCTCCTCAATTCGATGCCAACATGAACCTGTTCCGGCGTTGACCCGAATGTGCGTCGAACACTCCTACACTAGACCCATGAGGTCCACTTCCTGCCTGTCAATCGCGCTGTTGCTACTGGCTGCGCACACGGCCGTCCACGCACGCACGGTCTATCGCTGCGTGCAGAAAGGCACCGTCAGCCTCGCCACCGCGCCGGAGCCCGGTTCCAAATGCGAGGCGAAACAAATCGACGACAACGTCGCCAAGGTGCCGAACCTGTGGGGCGAACTGGGCGTCATCAAGGGCACGCTGTACGAGCGCCAGCAGGACGGCAAGACCGTGTACAGCACGCGGAATTTGCCGGGATCCAAGAAGCTGCTGGCGTTCACCGTCGACACGCCGAAGGCATCACTCGCGCACGCTGGCCTGGGCAAGGTTGGCGCGCCGCGAACCAAGGTGTTCGCCGTGCAGTTCAAGGCCGCGGCCAAGGCCCATCGTCTCGACGACGCCTGGCTGCGCGCGATCGCGCATGCGGAAAGCGGCTTCGACGCCAACGCCGTGTCGCCGAAGGGCGCGCAGGGCGTGATGCAGTTGATGCCGCAGGTGGCGAAGCAATACGGCGTCACCGACCCGTTCGCATCGGAACAATCGATCCGTGGCGGCGCGCAACACCTGCGTTCGCTGGTGCGCCGCTACAAGGGCGATCTGACCCTCGCTGCAGCAGCGTACAACGCCGGCGTCGGCGCGGTCGCGCGCTACGGCGGCGTACCTCCGTACAAGGAAACGCTGTTGTACGTGGACAAGGTCAACGCCTTGCACGAACGCTATCGCAAGGCGATGGGGTTGAAGCCGCTGAATGTGCCGTTGACCGCGGCGAAATAATTTTTTGTAGGAGTGCACCTGGGCGCGATGAGGCTCTACCGGTAACGCCTCATCGCGCCCAGGTGCGCTCCTACGACCGAAGGAAGTCCCCGTGGGACAAGGGCCATAGGCTCAACTCTACGGCGTCAACTTCAGCAAGCGCCCGCTCGAACCCTTGGCCTCATCCTCCAGCAACCAGATCGCGCCATCCGGCCCTTGCTCCACTTCGCGGATGCGCGCGCCCATGTCGAAACGCTGCGCTTCGCGCGCAGTGGTGCCGTTGAACTCGATGCGGACCAGCGCCTTCGACGACAAGCCGCCGATGAACGCGTCGCCTTGCCAGTCCGGGAACAGGCGGCCGGAATAGAGGATGAGGCCGGCCGGGGAAATGACCGGGTTCCAGGTCACTTCCGGTGCGTTGTACTGCGGTTGCGTGGCGTGGTCGGGGATGTCGCGGCCATCGTAGTGATCGCCGTTTGAGACGATCGGATAACCGTAGTTGCTGCCGCGTTCGATCAGGTTCAATTCGTCGCCACCGCGCGGCCCCATTTCCTGCGTCCACAACCGGCCTTGCGCGTCGAAGGCGATGCCGAGCAGGTTGCGATGGCCCAGCGACCACACCTGCGCCGCCACGCCGCCGTCCTTCGCGAACGGATTATCGGCAGGCACGCTGCCGTCGTCGTTGAGGCGGATGAGTTTGCCCAGGTTGGTCTTCATGTCCTGCGCCGGCGTGAACTTTTCGCGCTCGCCCGACGTGATCCACAACATGCCGTCCGGTCCGAAGGCGATGCGATGGCCGTAGTGACCGCGGCCGACGACCTTGGGCACCTGCCGCCAGATCACGTTGACAGCGGACAAGGCGCCGCCGCCATTCGCATCCAGTGTCAACTTGCCGCGCGCCACTGCGCCCCCGCGCGTATCGCCATCGCCCGCTTCGGCAAAGCTGATGTAGACCATGCCATTGCTGGCGAATTGCGGATGCAACACCACATCGCCGAAACCACCCTGGCCGCCGTAGTCGACCGATGGCACGCCACTGACCGTGCCGACCTTGCCGCTGGCGACATCGAGCAACTTCAACACACCTTTTTTCTCGGTCACCAGCAGGCGGCCATCGGGCAGGAAGGTCATCGCCCAGGGCTGGTTGAACCTGGCGACTTCGGTGGCGGCGAATGGCATGCCCGTATTCGTGGGCATCGCCGCTTCCGGGACAGCCGCTTGCGCATTGCTGGACGCCGTGCCCGGACTGTTGCAGGCGGCAAGCAGGAGCGTGGTGCAGGCGGTGGTCAGCAGGGTCTTGCTCATCAGGAGTCTCCGTGCGGATGAGGCGGTTCGGAATCGCTTTTACACGATGCAGGGATCAGCGGGCGTGGGTGCCGGTTTTCGTAGCTGGGCCAGCTGGGCGGTGAATCAAAGTCGGGCTCCGACCATGGCACTTGCCAGCATTCGTGCATCAAACCCGCCGTTGGTGACTGCGCTATTGAAGAGCTGGCTGTCTCGCTGTTGAAGAGCTTTCGCCTACGGCGAGTTACTTTTCTTTGATGAGCCCAAAGAAAAGTAACCAAAAGAAAGGGCTTTCCCCGAG
>JBBJNO010000095.1:0-9002 GCA_037720875.1 Luteimonas sp.
GACCGAGGCTCAGGGCGGCTCCGATCCGGCCAACATGAAAACCCACGCCACGCGCGATGGCGACGACTGGATCCTCAACGGCTCCAAGATGTGGATCACCAACGGCAACCTGGCCGACATCGCCATCGTCTGGGCGCAGACCGACGACGGCATCCAGGGCTTCGTCGTCGAGAAGGCCATGGCCGGTTTCGCGGCACAGGAAATCCACAAGAAGATGAGCCTGCGCGCCTCGGTGACCTCGGCGTTGTTCTTCGACAACGTGCGCGTGCCTGACGCCAACCGTCTGCCGAATGTCAAAGGGCTGAAAGGTCCGCTGGGTTGCCTGACGCAGGCGCGCTACGGCATCACCTGGGGTCCGATCGGTGCGGCTATCGCCTGCCTTGATGAAGCACTGAATTATTCGAAGGAACGCATCCTGTTTGAGCGTCCGCTGGCGTCCAACCAAGCCGTGCAATTGCGGCTGGCGGACATGGCGCGACGAATCACGATGGCGCAGCTGCTGTCGTTGCAACTCGGCCGCTTGAAGGATGCCGGCAACATGCAGCCGACGCAGGTCTCGCTGGCCAAGTGGAACAACTGCCGCATGGCCATCGACATTGCGCGGGATTGCCGCGATTTGCTTGGGGGTGCCGGCATCACCACCGAGCATGCTGCAATCCGGCATGCGTTGAATCTGGAGTCGGTGATTACGTATGAAGGCACGGAGACTGTGCATCAGCTTGTCGTGGGACGCGAGTTGACGGGTATCAACGCCTTTTGATTTGGATGTTCCTACTCCCCTCGGCGACCGAAGGGAGTGCAAGGCTGAGAAGGTGCCCGAAGGGCGGATGAGGGCGGGAGAGCGACTAGCTGGGAAAGGTCCACCTTGATCTGAAAGTCCACGCCCTCATCCGGCGCAACGCACCACCTTCTAAGCCTTGCACTCCCTTCGGTCGCCGAAGGAGAAGGAAACGAAGAGCAGCCCATGATCCACCCGCAACTCGAAACCGAACGCTTGATCCTCCGCCCACCCGTGCGCGAAGATTTTGATGGCTATGCCGCACTGGTCGCCGACGAGGAGGCCGCGCGCTTCATCGGCGGCCACGTCTCGCGCGCCGCAGCCTGGCGCAAGTTCCTCACGATGGTCGGCGCGTGGCAAATTCAAGGCTTCGCCATGTTCTCGGTGATCGAGCGCGCAACCGGACGCTGGGTCGGACAACTCGGGCCGTGGCGGCCGGAAGGCTGGCCGGGCAACGAAGTCGGTTGGGCGATTGACCGCGCGTTCTGGGGCAAGGGCTACGCGTTCGAGGGCGCATCGGCGGCGGTGGATTGGGCGTTCGATGTGTTGGATTGGGATGACGTCATCCACTGCATCGATCCGGACAATGCCGCATCGATCGCACTCGCTAAACGCCTGGGCTCCAGCAATCGCGGCCCGGGCAAGATGCCGGCGCCATACGAGGATTCGCCGACCGATATCTGGGGCCAGACGCGCGAACAGTGGCGTGCGCGACGTGCGGGAGCCGCCGCATGATCACCGTGTATGGCATGTCGGTCTCCGGCAACTGCCACAAGGTACGTCTGCTGCTCGAACAACTCGGTCGTGAGCACCGCTGGATCGAGATCGACAGCGCGCATGGTGCAACGCGGACTGCCGGATATCTCGCGAAAAATCCAAACGGCAAGGTGCCGATGCTGGAACTCGACGACGGCCGCGCACTCGTCGAATCGAATGCGATCCTCTATTACCTGGCCGAAGGTACGTCGTACTTGCCGACTGATCCCTGGCAGCGCGCGCAGGCGCTGAGTTGGATGTTCTTCGAGCAGTACAGCCATGAGCCCTATATCGCCGTCGCGCGTTTTATTCGTGGCTGGACGCCCGCCGATTCATCGCGTCGCTCGGAGTTGCCGAAGCTGCGCGAACGTGGCGAGCAGGCATTGGCCGTGATGGAAAAGCATCTGTCGGCGAACGCATGGTTCAACGGTGACGATTACGGCGTCGCCGATATCGCGTTGTTCGCCTATACCGACGTCGCGGTCGATGGCGGTTTCGATCTCGCCCCATATCCGGCGATCCGCGACTGGCTGGCCCGTGTGCGGACCACGCCCGGCTTCGTGCCGATGCCGCCCCCAAGCGCCGAAGCGCAAGCCCTGATCGAACAATCCAACCTCATGTAGGGCGGGTCTTGACCCGCCACCCACCACCATGCGGCGGGTCGAGACCCGCCATCCATCACCACGCGGCGGGTCGAGACCCGCCCTACGAATCTTCAAGGTATGACTATGTCCAGCTCCATCCCCGCACGCATGCGCGGCGTTAACCGTGCCGAGATCTGTGACGTCAATTTCCAGGAATTCGTGCGCGACTGGAATGGCCAGGCCGATGCCAAGCCGGCGCCGGATGAAGCAATCCTCGACGGCAGCGCGCTCGATGCGCAGGGCTTTCGCGAATTGTTCGAGTCGCAATTGATCTCGCGTCATCTCGACCTGATGGCGCGCGTGTTGCGCGTGCAGAACAAGGTTTTCTACACCATCGGTTCAAGCGGCCACGAAGGCAATGCGATGGTTGCGCGGCTGACACGGCATACCGATCCGGCCTTCCTGCACTATCGCAGCGGCGGCTTCATGGCCGAGCGTTTTTGCAAGTTACCGGGCACAGACGGTAAACCGCGTGACCCGATCATGGATTCGGCGCTGTCGTTCGCCGCCAGCAAGGACGATCCTGCCTCGGGCGGGCGCCACAAGGTCTGGGGCAGCAAGCCGCTGTGGGTCTTGCCGCAGACCTCGACCATCGCCTCGCATTTGCCGAAAGCACTCGGCACCGCGATCGCCATCGAGCAGGGCAAGCGCATCGGTCATGCCTTGCCGATTCCCGATGACAGCATCGCCATCTGCTCGTTCGGCGACGCCAGCTCCAACCACGCCACGGCGCAGACCGCGTTCAATGCGGCGGCATGGACGGCGTACCAGAAGCTGCCCGCACCGGTGTTGTTCGTCTGCGAAGACAACGGCATCGGTATCTCGGTGAAGACGCCGAGTGGCTGGATCGCGCAGAATTTTTCGAGTCGCGCCGACCTCGACTATTTTTTCGCCGACGGCCTCGATCTCGCCTCCGGCTATGGCCAGGTGCAGGCCGCCGTCGAGCACTGCCGGCGCACGCGCCGCCCGACCTTCCTGCATCTCAGGACGACGCGGATCATGGGTCACGCCGGCACCGACTTCGAAATCGAATGGCGCAGCATCGAGGAACTGGTCTCGGTGGAAGCGGGCGATCCATTGCTGCGTTCGGCGGCCATCGCGCTCGAATCTGGTTTGATGTCGAAGGACGATATCGTTGCGTTGTACGAATCCACCCGCGCGAAATGTTTCGCCGCCGCGGAAGATGCCGATCGACGTCCGCGCCTGACCGAATTGAGCGATGTAATGGCGCCGCTGGCGCCGTACACGCCGGACAAAGTGCAGGCCGAGGCGACGCGTGCGGATTTCGATGCGAAACGTCTGGAAGTGTTTGGAGGCGACGCCAAGTTGCCTGAAAAACAAGCTGCGAAACATCTTGCCGTGCAGATCAACAACGCATTGCACGACCTGTTCTGCAAGTATCCCGAAGCGCTGCTGTTCGGCGAGGATGTGGCGCAGAAAGGCGGCGTGTACACGGTCACCAAGGGCCTGCACAAGGCGTTCGGCAACAAGCGCGTGTTCAACACGTTGCTCGACGAAACCATCATCCTCGGCCTGGCGCAGGGCTACGCCAACATGGGCCTGCTGCCCTTGCCGGAAATCCAGTACCTGGCGTACTTCCATAACGCCTGCGACCAGATCCGCGGCGAGGCGGCGTCGCTGCAGTTCTTCAGCAACGGGCAGTACCGCAATCCGATGGTCATGCGCATCGCATCGCTGGGCTATCAGCGCGGTTTCGGCGGGCACTTCCACAACGACAATTCGATTACCGCCCTGCGCGACATTCCGGGACTCATCGTCGGCTGCCCGTCGCGCGGCGACGATGCGGCAATGATGTTGCGGACGCTGGCGGCGCTGGCCAAGGTCGATGGCCGCGTCTGCGTGCTCCTTGAACCAATTGCGTTGTACATGGCCAAGGACTTGTACGAAGCGGGCGACGGGCAATGGCTGACGGACTACCCATCGCCGGACAAGGCACTGGTGCTCGGCGAAGCACGCGTCTACAACGCAGATGTCACGGATTGCGTGATCTTCACCTTCGGCAACGGCGTACCGATGAGCCTGCGTGCCGCGCGCCGGATCGAGGCGAAACATGGCTGGAAAACGCGCGTCGTCGATCTACGCTGGCTGGTGCCCCTCAACGACGCAGCGATTGCGAAACATGCAGGCGAATGCAACCGCATCATCGTCGTTGACGAAGGCCGCAAGAGTGCGGGAGTGGGCGAGGGCATCATGACTGCGGTTTCCGAAGCCGGATACGGTGCCAAGCCGATGAAGCGTGTAGTTGGCGCTGATACGTTCACACCGTTGGCCGGCGCGGCATTTTTGGTGATCCCTTCGGACGAGCAGATCATCGAGGCCGCGGATGAGTTGGCCACCCTCAAATCTTGATCCCGTCATTCCCGCCTTGGCGGGAATGATAGTCAGCACCAAATAGATCCAGCAATTCCCTGGAGCGGAGCTTGCTCCGCTGCCTTTGCTCGAAAAGCAGCGGAGCAAGCTCTGCTCTACAAGTGCAACGGCGCTTAGCGTGTGAGGCCGCTCAAAAAGGGTTGCTCACGGACGGGGACACCATCGACGTGCAGCGTTTGTCCCGGTTGCACGGGCGGCATCACCGCCAATGCAAGGCCGGCCGCCGCGCTGACGATCGTGCCGAGCGTCGTGCTGTCCTCGCGCACTTCGCTGCCCGGCCGCAGCGGCTGGTTCGACTCGAACAGCACCAGGCCGCGTTTGGCCTGACCAAGAAAATGCGTGCGCGCGACGATTTCTTGCCCTGGGTAGCACCCTTTCTTGACGCTGTAGGCCTTGAGCCTGTCCAGTGACAACTGTTGCGGCGTCCATGCTTCTGCTTGCGAAGCATCGAGCCGCGGCAGACCGTACGTGAGGTCGAGCGCAGCCCATCGCGCGGCTGCGTCTGCATCGGGTGCGACGGAATCGGCAGCAATACGAAGCATGCGTGAACCGCCATCGCCACTCAGGTCGAGTTCGATGCCGCTGTCCGCATCACCATTGAATTCGGATGATTTGGCGCTTCGCGGCGCTGAAAACGAGCCGCTCACGAAGCGATCCCCGGTCACTTCGATCCTGACCTTGCTGCGAAACACATAACGCTGCATTTTCGCGACCAATTCCATCGGGTCGGCGTCGGCCACGATCAACAGCAAGGTTTCGGGGTCGATTTTCAGCAGTGCGAATAACGCGATCACGCGCCCCTTCGGTGTCAGCCAGCCATTCCACTGCCAATGCCCGATGGCGAGGGCGGCGACATCGTTCATGAACTGCGCCTGCGCAAACGCGAGAGCATCGCGACCCGCCAACGAGACGATTCGGTGATCGGGGAGGCCAAAAACAAGGGGTTCCGCAGTTTGCGGGTTGTCCGTCATGGGGGTGGGACTTAGACTGGATGGGTAACGAGAGCATGGAATGATAGGCGAAACCACTTCCTTACCCGATCCATCTGAATCCGAATCGGACATGACGCCGGAAACCACGGCCGGTACCGCGACGGATAACACGGATGGTTCCGCCAAGGCGAAGGAGATCGGCGGCCGCGAGGGCCTCGATCCCACGCGCTACGGTGATTGGGAAAAGAACGGACGCTGTATCGATTTTTGACCGACACAATTTGTATCCCGGATGCAGGCGCGTAGCGCCGGATGCGGGAACGGTATTGAAAGCCCCGGATTGTCATCCGGACTACGACATGCGGCATGGCCGCCCAGCAAGAGAATGAGTTGCCGATGACACATCGCGAACGTCCCTTGTCACCGCACCGGCAGGTCTATCGCTGGCAGCTCACCATGGTGATGTCGATCCTGCATCGCGCGACCGGTGTTGCGCTGTCGGTCGGCGTGTTCGCATTGGCATGGTGGTTGCTGGCCGTTGCCGCCGGCGGTGACAGTTATGCGACGGCCGCGGAATGCCTGGCGTCGCCGTTCGGCAAATTCGTGCTGTTCGGCTTTTCGCTGGCGCTGGTGTATCACACCCTCAACGGCCTGCGTCATCTGCTGTGGGATGCGGGCTGGGGCTTCGACATTCCTGACGTCTATCGCTCCGGTTACACCGTCGCCGTGCTCACCGTCGTCTTCACCGCGGCCATCTGGTTCGTGGCGCTGGGCGGTGCCGCATGAGCCAGTATCGAAACCCGATGCAGCGCGCACGCGGGCTGGGTTCGGCCAAGTCGGGCACCGGACATTTCTGGTGGCAACGCGTCACCGCGATTGCGCTAATCCCACTGGTGGCTTTGTTCATTGGCTTGCTGGCATCGCTGATTGGCACCGATCTCGAGAGCGTCCGCGCCACGATCGCGCGGCCGTGGAACGCAATCCTGCTGGCGCTGTTCGTCATCGCGTTGTTCTGGCACAGCAAACTCGGCCTGCAGGTGGTGATCGAGGACTACGTCCACACCCGCGCCGTCGAAGTCACGCTGCAACTTCTTGTCACCCTGGCCTGCGCCGTCGGCGCATTCGCGTCGTTGTACGCGATCGGCCGCATCGCACTGATGGCCTGACCGAATGACGAATGCCTACACGATCCAGGAACACCACTACGACATGATCGTGGTCGGCGCCGGCGGCGCTGGCCTGCGCGCCACGTTTGGGCTCGCGCAAAAAGGCTTGCAGACCGCGTGCATCACCAAGGTGTTCCCGACGCGTTCGCACACCGTGGCCGCGCAGGGCGGCATCTCCGCTGCGCTCGGCAACATGGGTGAGGACGACTGGCGTTATCACTTCTACGACACCATCAAGGGCTCGGACTGGCTCGGCGACCAGGACGCGATTGAATACATGTGCCGCGAGGCGATCCCTGCAGTCATCGAACTCGAGCACCAGGGCGTGCCGTTCTCGCGTACCGAGGATGGCAAGATCTACCAGCGTCCGTTCGGCGGCAGGACCACGCAATACGGCGAAGGCCCGCCCGCGCAGCGCACCTGCGCCGCCGCCGACCGCACCGGCCACGCCATCCTGCACGCGCTGTATCAGCAATCGTTGAAGCACGATGCGCGCTTCTTCATCGAATACTTCGCGCTCGACCTGATCATGGATGCCGATGGCGCGTGCCGCGGCGTGCTGGCGCTGGACATGGCCGAAGGCACGCTGCACCTGTTCCGCGCGCATGGCGTGGTGCTGGCGACCGGCGGCTACGGACGCGCGTACTTCAGCGCAACCTCGGCGCACACTTGCACCGGCGATGGCGGCGGTATGGCGTTGCGCGCGGGCCTCGGCCTGCAGGACATGGAGTTCGTGCAGTTTCATCCGACCGGCATCTACGGCGCGGGCGTGCTGATCACCGAGGGCGTGCGCGGCGAAGGCGGCATCCTGCGCAACGCCAGCGGCGAGCGTTTCATGGAACGTTACGCGCCCAACGCCAAGGACCTCGCCTCACGCGACGTGGTGTCGCGTTCGATGACGATTGAAATTCGCGAAGGCCGCGGCGTCGGCGAACACAAGGACCACATCCATCTGGACCTGACCCATCTCGATCCGAACGACATCCTCGAAAAACTGCCGGGCATCGCCGAGAGCGCGCGGATCTTCGCCAACATCGATGTCACCAGGCAGCCGATCCCCGTGTTGCCGACCGTGCACTACAACATGGGCGGCATCCCGACCAACTACCACGGTGAAGTGGTGCAGTTGAAGCACGGCAATCCCGATGTGGTGGTGCAGGGTCTGTATGCGATCGGCGAAGCGGCCTGCGTGTCGGTGCATGGCGCCAATCGCCTCGGCTCCAATTCGCTGCTCGATCTGGTGGTGTTCGGCCGCGCTGTCGCCAATCGTTGTGGCGAGACGATCAAGCCGGGCATGGCCCACGCCAAGCTGGCCGGTGATGCCTGCGATGCGTCGCTGGCCAACCTGGACCGGCTGCGCAACGCGCATGGCAGCACCTCGACCGCACAGATCCGCGACAATATGCAGCGGACGATGCAAAACGACGCGGCGGTGTTCCGCACCGGCGAAACGCTGGCCGATGGCGTCCGCAAGATCCGCGAGATCAATGCCTCGTTCGCCGACGTCAAGGTCAGCGACCGGTCGATGATCTGGAATTCAGACCTGGTCGAGACGCTGGAGCTGCAGAATCTCCTCGGACAGGCATTGACCACGATTGTTTCCGCGGAAAACCGCACGGAGTCGCGCGGCGCGCATGCGCGCGAGGATTTCCCGGACCGCGACGACGCTGGATGGCAGAAACACACCTTGTGCTGGGTCAATGACCAAGGCGGAACCAGCATCGACTATCGGCCGGTGCACATGGTCACGCTGACCGACGACGTGGACGTCATTCCGCCGAAACCCAGAGTCTATTGATCTTTGCAAGTGCGGCTTCAGCCGTGATTTCTCAGATCCAATGCATACACACTCAGTAGCTTGCGGATGAAGTCCCACCTACGAAAAGCTTGCAGGAACCGAAATGGCTGAATTCGCACTTCCAAAGAATTCCAAGATCCAGAAGGGAAAACATTTCCCCGCCGTTGCGGGCGGCAAGGCCGTGCGCAGCTTCAAGGTCTATCGCTGGAATCCGGACGACGGCCTGAACCCGCGCGTCGATACCTACGACATCGACACGGCCGCGTGCGGGCCGATGGTGCTCGACGCGCTGATCAAGATCAAAAACGAGGTCGACCCCACGCTGACCTTCCGCCGGTCCTGCCGCGAAGGTATCTGCGGCAGCTGCGCGATGAACATCGACGGCACCAACACGCTGGCCTGCACAAAAGCGATTTCGGACTGCGGCAAGAGCGAAGTGCCGGTCTATCCGTTGCCGCATATGCCCGTGGTCAAGGACCTCGTGCCAGACCTGACGCACTTCTATGCGCAGTACGCGTCGATCAAGCCGTGGATCCG
>JBBJNO010000096.1:0-1216 GCA_037720875.1 Luteimonas sp.
CGATCAAGAGCAGCGGAGCAAGCTCCGCTCTACGAAAAGCCGTCTGCCTGGGCACTCTGGAGCGCCACGTACTCGACGACTTCCAACCCATACCCGGCCAGCCCCACTTGCTTGCGCGGCGTGCCCAGCACGCGCAGCTTGCCCAGGCCGAGGTCGGCCAGGATCTGGGAACCGGCGCCATTGCGGCGCCATTCGGCCAGGGTTCCACTGCGTGATGGCGACGGTTCCGGATGCTCGCGGATGCGCGCGAGCAACGTGTCGGCATCCTGCGTCTCGCCAAGCAGCACCAGCACGCCGCGCTCCTCATTCGCAATGGCAGCAAGTACATCACCGACCGATGGTCCGAAGTCGGCGCGCCGCCAATGCAGTGCATCGGCCAGCGGGTTTTGCATGTGCACGCGCACCAGTGTCGGCGTGAACGCAACGCATTCGCCGCGTTGCAGCGCGAAGTGCAATACCCGGCTCAGCCGGTCGCGATAGGTATGGAGTCGGAATGGACCGTGCTCGGTATTGATCTCGCGCGCATCGATGTGCTCGATGGTGTGCTCGGTGGCGAGGCGGTGACGGATGAGGTCCTCGATCGAACCCATCTTCAACCCGTGCTCGCGCGCAAACACTTCCAGTTCCGGCCGCCGCGCCATGCTGCCATCGGGATTGAGGATTTCAACCAGCACGCCGGCCGGCTCCAGACCCGCGAGCAAGGCCAGATCGCTGGCGGCTTCGGTATGGCCGGCGCGATTGAGCACGCCGCCGGGTTGCATCATCAGCGGGAAGATGTGGCCGGGCTGCGACAGGTCGGACGCGTCCGCATCCGGACGTACTGCCGTGCGGATGGTGTGCGCGCGATCGTAGGCGGAGATGCCGGTGGTGACGCCTTCTGCAGCCTCGATGCTGACGGTGAAGTTGGTGCCGTGCGGCGAGGTGTTGTCGCGCACCATCGGCGGCAGCCCGAGCTGCCTGCAGCGCTCGCGCGTCAGCGACAGGCACACCAGGCCGCGCGCATGCGTGACCATGAAGTTGATGTCGGCGGGGCGCACCAGTTCCGCGGCCATGATCAGGTCGCCTTCGTTCTCGCGATCCTCGTCGTCGACGATGACGACCATGCGGCCGTTGCGGAGTTCTTCGAGGAGGTCTGGGATGGGGGCAAAGGGCATGGCTGTTTGGGAAGTGGGAAGTGGGAAGTGGGAAGTGGGAAGTGGGAAGTGGGAAGTGGGAA
>JBBJNO010000096.1:1316-8990 GCA_037720875.1 Luteimonas sp.
TGGGAAGTGGGAAGTGGGAAGTGGGAAGTGGGAAGTGGGAAGTGGGAAGTGGGAAAGGCTAATCGCTTTTGCTCGTCATCCCGGCGCAAGCTGGGATCCAGTTTGACTTTGATCTTGCTTGACTCGTCATTCCCGCGGAGGCGGAATGACGAACCTACGATGCTCGCGCCTGCAACAAACGCTCCACATAACGCGCCACCAGATCAATTTCGATGTTCACGGCATCACCGACACGCGTCCCGGCAAATGCTGTCTGCGAAACAGTATGCGGAATCAACGCAACTTCGAAGCCCCCCTCATCAACTTTATTGACGGTCAGGCTCACGCCATCGACGCAGATCGACCCTTTTTGCGCGATGTATTTCGACAGTTGGACTGGAACCGAAAACTTCCAACGCTGCGCACGTGCATCCTTCCAAATCTGCGTGACGCGGCCCCTGCCATCGACATGACCGCTGACCAAGTGCCCGCCGAGGCGATCGGTCGGTTTCATCGCGCGTTCCAGGTTCATCGTTGCACCTTCAGCGAGTGCACCGAGCGTGGTCAGTGACAAGGTTTCGGTCGAGGCATCGACCTGAAACGACATGGCATCGAATTCGACGACGGTCAGGCACACGCCGTTGACAGCAATACTTTCACCGAGAGCGACATCGGTGAACGGCAACGTGCCAACGTCGATGCGCAGGCGCGCGTCGCCGCCGCGCAGTTCGCGCGAGGCAAGCCTTCCGACGCCTTCGATCAAGCCTGTGAACATGTGACGATCGCAATTCCCGTATCCGACCTGCGCATTGTAGGTGCGTAGTGCTTGACGACAGCCCAGCCGGCCATTGATGACATGTGCTCACGCTTCTTGTAGAGCGGAGCTTGCTCTGCTGCCCTTGACGTTCGGAGAAAAAAACAGCCGAGCAAGCTCGGCTCTACAAAAAACCATCACGCCCACGCGCCTGCATGCGGCGTGCGTGGACGAAGATGGGCCATCGCAGGCACCGCCTGGTCTCGGCATCGCCCCACGCTGCCGCCATAGCCGCCGCATGGGCTGCGACAGGATCGCTCCCGGTGGCTTCGCGATAATTCTTGACCGCAGAGAAACTGGAGAAGTAACCCAGCATCCGCGCCAGCGGCCAATCGGCGGTCATCTCGAACGCCGGCGCCTGCAAGTTCTCGAACGGCCACTGGAACTGCGCATACGCAGCATCGATGAAGGCACGCTCGGGCGGCCAATACGGCTCGATCTCGTCACGGAACGCATCCACGGCGGCCAGGAGCCTCTGCGGCGGATCGATGTCCTGATAGCCCCACGCGACCAGCACGCCGCCGGGTTTCAGCACGCGAGCGCATTCGGCAAAGAACGCGCCGCGATCGAACCAGTGCAAGGCCTGTGCGACGCAGACGGCATCCGCGCTTGCATCCGGAAGACTGCACCGTTCCGCGGGCTCGACCGCAAACGTGATGTTTGGCGAACCATGCGCCTGCGCGATCTGCGCGGTGCTGGGGTCGGTTGCGAAAACCTCGTCGAAATATTTCGCCAGATCGCGGCTCGCCTGCCCGCTGCCGCAACCGGCTTCCCAGACGCGAGCGCAGGCAGGTGCAATCGAGGCGATCCATGCGAACAACGCATCCGGATATTCCGGCCGGGCTTGTGCGTAGTCCGCGGCAGCCGCTGAAAAATGGTCGGCGAACGCGCGATTCATTTCGACGCGGAAGCGGGTTGCAGCAACACACGCACATCGTTGCCGATGCGTCGCGTCTCGACGATGTCCAGCCGCATGCGCTGCGTCATCGCATCGATCTGCAGGCCATCGAACAACGGTTTTGCGCGATCGCCCAAAAGAACGGGCGCGACGTACAGCAACAGTTCGTCGACCAGGCCCGCTGCGAGGAAGGCGCCGGCCAGCGTGGCGCCCGCTTCGACCTGCACTTCGTTGATGCCCCGCTCCGCCAGCAGCTTCAACACCGCATCCAGATCGAAACGACCCGCACTCACCGGCACGGCGGCATGCTGCGCGGTGAAGCCGTGCGGCGGCTTGGCGTCGGGCGCATACAGGTACAGCGTCGGCGCATCGCCTTCACGGACACGGCCGCGAGCGACGGTGGCGAGGCCAGGATCGAGCACCACGCGCAGCGGCGCCACGAATGGGCGGCCTGCCTCCGGACCGTTGTCGAAGCGCACAGTCAGTTGGGGATCGTCGGAAAGTACGGTGCCCGAACCGGTCAGGATCGCGCCGCTGCGCGCGCGCCAGCGATGCACGTCATTGCGCGAGGCTTCGCCACTGATCCATTTCGATTCGCCGCTGGCGAGCGCGCTGCGTCCGTCGAGACTGGTCGCGAGCTTGACGCGCAGCCACGGCCTTCCCCGTTCGATGCGCGACAGGAAGCCGCGATTGAGCTTGCGCGCCTGCGCTTCCATCAGGCCGCGTTCGACGGCGATGTTGGCGGCCTGCAATTTGGCGAAGCCGTTGCCGTCGACCTGCGGGAACGGATCGCGCATCGCGCCGACCACGCGGGTGACACCTGCGGCGATCAACGCGTCGGCGCACGGGCCAGTGCGACCGGTGTGCGCGCAGGGTTCGAGGGTGACGTAGGCGGTCGCGCCTTTTGCGCGTTCGCCCGCGGCTTGCAACGCGATCACCTCGGCGTGCGCTTCGCCCTGGCGCTGGTGGAAGCCTTCGCCGACGACGTCATCGCCGTGCGCGATCACGCAGCCGACCATCGGGTTCGGTTTGGTGGTGTAGAGGCCGCGCTCGGCCAGTTGCAGGGCGCGGGACATCATGGCGTGGTCGGTGGCGGTGAATGTGGACACGTCGTTTTGATCCTTCCATCGCACGAGCACACCAAGTGCCCTGCCTTTGTAGAGCGGAGCTTGCTCCGCTGCTCTTGCGTTGATCATCGCAAGTCACCGAACAGCGGAGCAAGCTCCGCTCGAGAGCGAGTGCGTCGGCAGATCCGGCGCGATCAGCGCCATCGTCCGCGCCAGCGCACCGCGTCCCTGATCGACCAGCGCACGGCCGGCGCGTGTCATTTTCACGCGTGCGGCGGTGTCTTCCAGCAATGCCTCGATCGCAACCGCCACCGCGTCCGCATCGGCCGCGATGCGCAGCGCGCCAGCCTCGTGGAGCCTGGCCGCGATCTCGCTGAAGTTGTGCAGGTGCGGGCCGGTGACGATCGCCGTGCCGGCCGCGGCGGGTTCCAGCAGGTTGTGCCCGCCGACCGGTTGCAGGCTGCCGCCGACGAACGCGACATCGGCGCACGCATAGAACTTGCCCAGCTCGCCGAGCGTATCGATCACGAACACATCGTCGCCGGCATCCGGCCAATGCGTCAGCCGCCGCGTCGCCACCCGCCAGCCCGCCTCGACCGCGAGCTGCGCCACCGCGCGAAAGCGTTCCGGGTGCCGCGGCGCCCACAGCAACATCATGTCCGGCCAGCGCCGTCGTAAGTGCCGGTGGATCGCGACGATGGCGGCTTCCTCGCCATCATGGGTGCTGGCGGCAATCCAGATGCGGCGCGAGGCACCGGCATTGCTGCGGAATGTCGGCATGAACCCGTCGGCGTCCTCGGCAATCGCCACGTCGTATTTGAGGTTGCCGGTCTCGACGATGCACTCCGGCGCAGCGCCCAGTTTGCGAAAGCGTTCGCCATCGGCGGCCGACTGGGTGGAGATGCAGCGCAAGGTGCGCAGCGCGCGCGCGATCAGTGGCGCCAGTACGCGATAGCCGCGCAGCGAGCGTTCCGACAGCCGCGCGTTGAGCACGTAGGCGGGGATGCCGCGGTCGCGGCAGCCGAACAGCAGGTTCGGCCACAGTTCCGTTTCCAGGATCAGGGCGAGTTGCGGCTGGAAGTGTTCGAGGAAACGCCCGACCGCACCCGGCAAGTCGTAGGGAAGATAGACATGTTCGACCGTGTCGCCCCACAGGCTGCGCACGCGCTGCGAACCGGTCGGCGTGATGGTGGTGATGACCAAGCGCATGTCGGGATGTTCGCGCCGCAAGGCATTCACCAGCGGCGCCGCGGCGCTGACCTCGCCCACCGACACCGCATGCACCCACACCGGCGCCGATAGCGGCGGCGTGGCGTAGGACGCATAGCGTTCGTTCCAGCGCTGGAAATACTCGCGTTGCCGGAAGCCACGCCAGATCAGGTGATACACGGTGATCGGCACCAGCACATACAACGCGGCCGAATACAGGCCGCGCAGGATGCGCTCGATGGGATCGGCTTTCATCGCGACAGCATAGCGAAGCGGCGGCGCGGGTTGCCCTGAGGATGGTTTGAACAAGCTCGCCTAGGGCGCAAGCTCAAGCATCTGTTCCCGGCTTTCTCCTTGCGCGCTTGGCGGCTTTTTGCGGACGCAATGCCATTTTCTTCGGACCTTCCCTAGAATTGCCGCATGTCGTCTGCTGCCGAGTCGCCAACCCCACCGCGTTCACCGCATCATTGGCCGATGTGGCTTGCCGTCGGCGTGATGTGGTTGGGCGCGCAGCTGCCGTGGTGGCTGCAACGTGGCCTCGGGCGCGTCATTGGCGCGCTGGCGTTGTGGCTGGTGTCGGATCGGCGGCGCGCGGCCGAAACCAACCTTGCGTTGTGTTTTCCGGACATGCCCGATGCGCAGCGCAATGCATTGTTGAAGGCGAGCTTCGCCGATCTTGGCATCGGCCTGTTCGAGTTCACGCGCGCGTGGTGGGGTTCGATCGCGCCGATGCGGCGCGATGTGCGCATCGAAGGCCTCGAGCATCTGCGCGACCTGCAGGCGCAGGGTCGCGGCGCGTTGCTCATTTCCGGCCATTTCATGACGCTGGAGCTGTGCGGACGCCTGCTGTGCGATCACATCCCGCTGGCCGGCATGTATCGCCGCCATCGCAGTCCGGTGTTCGAGTGGGCGGTGATGCGCGGACGCCTGCGCTATGCCGCGGCGATGTTCAACAACGACGAACTCCGCGGCGCGGTGCGTCATCTCAAGCGTGGCGGCGTGCTCTGGTACGCGCCCGACCAGGACATGCGCGGCAAGGACACGGTGTTCGCGCCGTTCTTCGGCATTCCCGCATCGACGATCACCGCATCGCATCAACTCGCACGGCTGACCGGTTGCGCGGTGGTGCCGTTCTTCCATCGCCGCGAAGGCAGCCGTTATGTGTTGCGCATCGCCGAACCATTGGCCGATTTTCCTTGCGCAGATGCAACCAGCGACAGCGCGCGCATCAACGCCGCGATCGAGGCGATGGTGCGCGAGGCGCCATCGCAATACCTGTGGGTCCACCGGCGTTTCAAGCGGCAGCCGGATGGCGCGCCGTCGCTATATGCAGCGAAGCCTGAGGCTGGCACCGAGACCACCGGCGAATCGCACTCGTAGGCACGCGACGCTCCACAACAACCGTGATTGGTTGTGCTGCCTGCTTTCGTAGAGCGGAGCTTGCTCCGCTGGGGCTTTACCGAAGCGCAAAAGCAGCGGAGCAAGCTCCGCTCTACAAGAGCGCTTCACACGTCTGGCTTGCCGGATTGCTGCATCGCCTCATGCACTTTCGCGTACTTGAGGAAGGCGTAGAACGCCTGGGTCCTGGCCGCGAAGAAGCCGGCCCAGCCATTGAGGAAATAGCGCTTGCCGAAGTACAGCTTGGCGAATGCGAGCGACGGGTACAGCAGCATGCGCAGCCCCAACAGCGACGGCCGTCGCGCGCGCTTGTGCTCGACCAAGCCGCTGGAATACCGATTGATCTTGTCGACGCGGTCGGTCAGTTGCGGTTCGCCGTAATGCCGGAAAGGCGCATCGAGATCGATCACGTCACCTTCGACTTCCGGTGCGGCGTGTACCGGCACCGCGTTCATGCCGCCGCGCGAGCGCCGGAACAGGCGCAGCTGCCAGTTTGGCCGCGTCGCCGGATGCGGCCACCGCCAGAACAACCATTCCTGCCGCGGCAGGCGATAGCCGTCGGCGCGCGGCGCGCTCAATTCGCGCTGGATGCATGCGCGACCCGCATCGGTCAGCCGTTCATCGGCATCGAGCAGCAGCACCCAGTCATGCATGGCCTTGTCGATGGCGGACTGTTTTTGCGGCCCATAACCCTTGAACGGCTCGACGAAGATCGACGCGCCGCGGCGTTGCGCGACGGCGCGCGTGTCGTCGGACGAATCGGAATCGAGCACGATCAATTCATCGCAGAACGCCAGGCTGGCGAGACAGTCGTCGAGCGTCGCGGCGTTGTTGAAGGTCGTCACCACCGCCGACAGGGGCGCGGCCGACAAGGGCACGGCCGGCGACGTGGTCATCGGGGTTCGTTCGCCAGCAGGCTGCCGGCATACAACGCCGCCAGCAGCAAGGTCAGCCCGCCCCAGAAGGTTGCATAGAACGCCAGATGCGTGTTGAGCGGGAACACGGTCACGGCCAGGGCCAGCATCCCCGGACGCGCACGGTCGCGCGCCTCCACGGAGGCATAACGCCATGCGCGGAACGCGAGCGCAGCGCCCGCCAGCCATAGCAGCAAGCCAATCGCGCCGGTTTCGCTGAGGATTTCCAACACGATCTGATGCGCGTGCAGCGCCGGGCCTTCGCCCCACGCACTGCCCGCGCCCTGCTTGGGATCGCACTGCGGGAAGGCCTCGCGGAACCCGCGCGCACCGACGCCATTGACCGGGTGCTCGCGCGCCATGCACAGCGCCGCACCCCAGATCTGCGTGCGTCCCGACAAGGCCTGGTCGACGCCACTCTGATTGCCTTGCAGGGCCGCCGACGTGCGTTCAATACGATCCAGCAGCGGCGGATACACCAGGGCGATCGCCGCCAGCGCGACCGCGCCAAAGGCGAACACGCCGAGCAGCCGCTTGCGGCCAAGCAAGCGCCAACCGGAGAACAACAGCACGATGGCGAAGGTCAGCCACGCCGCCCGCGCGCCGGCGAGCAGGATCACGATGCCCAGCGCCGCCGCCGCGACACACCACCCGATCGCGCCCAACCGCCGCCCCGCGGCATACAAGGCAAACGGCGACAGGCTGGCCAGCACCAGGCCGAGCTTGAGGTTGCACGGACCGAGGAAGCCACTGAGCCGGTCCACGGCGGCCGTGTCGATGGCGGCGCACATCGGTTTGCCGCTGATCGCCTGCTTGATCGCATCGATGCCCCAGAACAGCGGGCTGGTGCCGAACACCGCCTGCAACAGTGCATCCAGCGTCCACACGCCGACGATGATGCCGAGGCCGCCGAACGTGATGCGACGGCCGCGTTCGTCGGCGACGGCGGAGGCGGCCAGCCACAGGAACGGCAGGTAGCGCAGGTCCACCAGCGACTCGCGCAGCGCGCGGCCATGGTCGAGCGCATCAAAGGATGAAAACAATTCGGGCAGCCAGTACGCGAAGAACAACACGCTGGTCAGCGCCCACGCGGGACCGCTGAGCAATGCCGTGCCGCCGCGGAAACGCGCGGCCACGAGCTTGATGATCGCCGCGAGCGCGCCCAGCACCATGACGCCTTCGGCGTATCCGGGCGCGGGCCACAACGCGACGAAGGCAAGGATCCAGGCCGGCGCCCAGCGCCAGCCGAAAGAATCAGGATGAGACGAGTTCGTCATAGACCGCGAGCGTGGCGTCCTGCATGGCGTGCAAGGTGTAGGGGATGGTAGCGGGTGGTCGCGTTGGATGCGCAGTCCGTGACTGCGCCAGCGTCGCTTGTTCAAGCAAGCCTTTGGC
>JBBJNO010000097.1:0-8863 GCA_037720875.1 Luteimonas sp.
TGCTCGGTGGCATCGACGACGGCGCCCATGCCTATTTCGTGCACGGTTATGCCGTCGCCGCCAACGACGACTGCATCGCCGAAAGCCGGCACGGCACGGCATTCTCCGCGGTCGTGCAGCGCGACAACATCGTCGGCGTGCAATTCCATCCGGAGCGGTCGGCGACGGCCGGTGCACGTTTGCTGCGGAATTTCCTGCGGTGGTCGCCGACGTGAGCGGAACATTCATCGTCTATCCGGCCATCGATGTCCGCGACGGCCGCGTGGTGCGCCTGACCCAGGGCGACTACGCGCGTGAGACGCGTTACGACGACGAGCCCCTCGCGCTTGCGAGACGCTACGCCGATGCGGGCGCATCGTGGCTGCACCTTGTCGACCTGGACGCGGCGCGCGCTGGCGGCTACACCCTTGCACCGCTGCTGAGGCGGATCAAGGCCGAGACCGGGCTTTGCGTGCAGACCGGCGGCGGCGTGCGGGCCGAAGCGGACGTCGATGCGTTGTTTGCCGCGGGCGCGGACCGCGTGGTGGTCGGGTCGCTCGCGGTCAGCGAGCGCGAGCGCGTCGCCGCGTGGATCGATCGCTACGGCAGCGCACGCATGACCATCGCACTGGATACGCGGCGCAAGGATGATGGCCGCTGGTGGACGACGATCCACGGCTGGACCCAGGACGGCAAGTACAGCCTGAGCGAACTGGTGAGCTTCTACGGCCGCGTCGGTCTGCGCCACCTGCTGTGCACCGACATCGCGTGCGACGGCATGTTGTCCGGCCCCAGCATGGAGCTGTACGCGCTGTTGTCGAAGTGGGCGCCGCAGATGGAATTACAGGCCTCCGGCGGCGCGCGCGACGTCGCCGACCTGCGTGCGATCCGTGCCGCGGGATGCGAGGGCGTGGTGCTCGGAAAAGCCTTGCTCGAAGGCCGCCTAGAACTTTCCGACGCACTGGCATGTTGAGCAAACGCATCATCCCGTGCCTCGACGTGCGCGATGGGCGCGTGGTCAAGGGCGTGCGCTTCCGCGACCACGTCGACATGGGCGACATCGTCGAACTGGCGCTGCGGTATCGCGACGACGGTGCGGACGAGTTGGTGTTCTACGACATCACCGCGAGCCCCCAAGGCCGCAGCGTGGATCGCGAATGGATCGACAGGATTGCGCAGGTGCTGGACATCCCGTTCTGCGTGGCCGGCGGCATCCGCAGCGCTGCCGATGCGCGCGGCGTGCTGCATGCGGGCGTCGACAAGATTTCCATCAATACCCCTGCGCTCGAACGCCCCGCTTTGATTGGCGAACTCGCTGCGGCATTCGGCAGCCAGTGCGTCGTCGTCGGCATCGATTCGCAGCGTGATCCCGACGGCGAGTGGCGCGTGCGCAGCCACACCGGCGATCCCGATGCGATGCGCGCGCCGGGCAGGCGCACGCTCGATTGGGTGGCCGAAGCGCAGCAGCGCGGCGCAGGCGAGATCGTCCTCAACTGCATGGGCAGCGATGGCGTGCGCCACGGGTACGACATCGAGCAATTGCATACAGTGCGGGCCGTGTGCGAAGTGCCGCTGGTGGCATCGGGCGGCGCTGGCACGATCGAACACTTCGCTGAGGTATTCCGGGATGCCGATGTCGATGGCGCGCTCGCGGCCAGCGTGTTCCATGGCGGCGACATCGCCATCCCCGCTTTGAAGCGCGCGTTGTCCGCACAAGGTTTTGAGATTCGCCATGCAGCCTGACAGCATCGACAAGCTCGACTGGGACAAGCAGGGCGGTCTGTTGCCGGCGATCGTGCAGGACGCCGGCACGCAGCGCGTCCTGATGCTGGGCTACATGGATCGCGATGCATTGCAGGCCACGCTGGACAGCGGGCACGTGACGTTTTTCAGCCGCAGCCGGCAGCGTTTGTGGACCAAGGGTGAAACCTCGGGTCACACGCTCGATCTGGTCTCGGTCGAAGCCGATTGCGACCACGACACGTTGCTGGTGCAGGCGCGCCCGCACGGGCTGACGTGCCATCTCGATCGCGCAAGCTGCTTCGCCGATGCGCCGGTAAATTTCCTGTGCGCCCTCGATGCATTGATCGCAACGCGTGAGCGCGAACGTCCCTCGGGCAGATACACGACCACGCTGTTCGAGTCGGGCGTTCGACGAATCGCACAGAAGGTTGGCGAGGAGGGCGTCGAAACCGTGCTCGCGGCTGTTGTACAGGATGATGATGCGCTGCTGGGGGAATCTGCTGACCTGGTTTATCACCTGCTGGTGCTGCTGCGGGCGCGGGGGTTGTCGCTCGACGATGTGAACCGTGTATTGCAAGAGCGGCATCGAGGTTGATCCAGGCACGATTAAACCTTGCGCCTACGTAACCACGGCACACTCTTTTTCAGATGGCGCACAACTGCCGTCATCCCGGCGAAAGCCTGGCCCAAGTCTGTATGCCTGATAGTTGGGTTCCGGCCTTCGCCTGGATGATGGGCGGAAATCCGATTGCTTCAGCCGTCTTTTAAAATGCGGCCGAGCCCGGTGAACACATCAGTACGGACATGGCCCTGCGCCGCATCTCCAGTCCTTGGATGCGGATAATCCTCCAGTCGATCGATCAATACCGTCTGCAGCCCGGCATCGCGCGCAGCATCCAGCTCCTCCACCACATCTGACAGGAACACGATGTCCCTGGGTGAGCGAGCCAGCTTGTCGGCGATCAAGCGGTAACTGTCGGCATCGCGCTTGTGGCCGACTTGGGTGTCGAAGAACGCACTGAACAATGGCGTCAGGTCGCCGGCATCGGTGTGGCCGAAAAACAACTTCTGCGCAGGTACGGATCCGGAGGAATACACCGCGAGCGCGTGGCCTTCGCCATGCCAGCGTCCAAGCATCTCCGCCGCATCGGGGTAGATGTGCGCGGTGAAATCGGAATGGTCGTAACCCTCCGACCAGATCATGCCCTGCAGCGCCTTCAGCGCCGTGTGCTTGCGATCCTGGTCGATCCAGCCCTGCAGGATTTCGACGATGACGTCATCGCTGCAGATGCTGCCGTGTTCGGTGGCCACGACATCGAGCCAGTGGCGCACCTCGGGTTCATCGCCGCGTTCGCGGACGAATGCCGGCAATGCATCGCGTGCGTACGGGAACAGCACGTCCTTGACGAAGGAGATGCTGCTGGTAGTGCCTTCGATGTCGGTGAGGATCAGGGGTTTCATTTTTACCGTCATTCCGCCAATTATTCCGTCATACCTCAAAGGCGGGAAGCCATTGATCTAGCCTTGGCTCGTCATTCCGGCGAAGGCGGGAACCCATGCCGACGAATTTTCCGAAGAGCAATCTTGAGCATCTGACAATGTACGGGCATGGGTTCCCGCCTTCGCGGGAATGACGGGCAAAAAAGCGATAGCTTTTCCCGATCCCCGATCCCCGATCCCCGAGCATCATTCCGCCTCATACCGCGGAAACCTCTGCGCGATATCCGTCCCCGTGAAATGCCCGACCCAACCATCGGGCTCGGTGAAAAACCGGATTGCGACGAAGCTGGGCTCCGGCCCCATGTCGAACCAGTGCCTGGTGCTGTCCGGCACGGCGATCAGGTCGCCCTGTTCGCACTTGATCTCGTAGACCCGGCCATCGACGTGCAGCGTGAACAAGCCCGAGCCGGCGACGAAGAAACGCACCTCGTCCTCCTTGTGGAAGTGTTCGTCCAGGAACTTCTTTCGCATCTCCTCGCGCGCGGGATTGTCGGGCGCGATGCTGACCACATCGACAGTCTTGAAACCGCGCTCAGCGCTGATGCGGTCGATGTCGGCGCGATACGCGGCGATGACTTCTTCCGGCGTCGCGCCCGGTGCAATTGGCTGCGTCGCCTGCCATTGCTCGAAATGCACGTTGATCTGTTTCAACTCACGTGCCATCTCGGTCTGGTCGCTGGTCGCCAGCACCGGCGCATCGGGATGTTCTTCTTCGAAAATCCGCAAACGGCTCATGGCGACCCTCTCAGCGTAGGGCGGGTTTTAACCCGCCATTGCAGGAGAAGGCGGGCTTTAACCCGCCATTGCAGGAGCAAGGCGGGTTAAAACCCGCCCTACAGATGTTTGCAATCTGCAGACCGCTCATCGCTGCTTTCCTCCAGCGTGTTTCCTCAATTCCAGTTCACAGTTCAGCAAAAACTCGAACGCTTCCAGATGCCGCCGCGCCTCTGCCATGTCACGGCCCCATGCGTACAGGCCGTGGCCATCGATCAGATACCCCCACATGCATTGCCTGTCGAGCAACGCATCGACCTGCGCGGCCAGCGTGTGCATGTCCTGTGTGTTGGCGAACACCGGTACGTCCACTTCATCATCGTGGGTGGTGTTGCCGTGGAAGGCTTTCAAGAGTTCGTAGCCTTCCAGGTGCACATGGCCCTGGCCGGCATACAGCCGCGAGGCGATGGTCTGCACGGGCGAATGGGTGTGCAGTACGCAACCGATCTCGGGGATGCGCCTGTACAGCTGCGTGTGCAACAAGGTTTCGGCGGACGGGCGGTGTTCGGTGGCGACGGGTTGGCCGTCGAAATCCACCACCATGATGTCGGCTTCGGTCAGTCTGCCCTTGTCGCGCCCGGAGACAGTGATCGCTGCATGGCGATCGTCGAGGCGACGCGAGAAGTTGCTGCTGGTCGCGGGCGTCCAGCCGAGTGCAGACAGCTCGCGGACGTTGACGATGATCTCGCCGGCCAGCTCGCGCAGGTGGTGATGATCGTAGGGGAGGGTAGCCATGGCGGAAGTGTAGCGAATCGGTGGGTTGCTTCCGGGCAAGTCCACACAAACGAAAACGGCCCGGTTGCCCGCGCCGTTTTCAGGATCAGCGACCGTGGTTACGGACCGGGATCCGGGCCTTCATGGAAAGAGGGGGCAGGTTCCAGTGTCGGGCCAGCATGTTGCAGGTGCTCATTTCCGGGCGCCAGATGGCTGGTTCGCCGACTGATGAGGAAGTAGACGACCAATCCGATCGCAGCCCACGCCAGGAACAACAGGATGGTCTTGGTGCCCAGGCTGAAGAAGAGCAGGGCGCAGCCGGCCATTGCAAGCGGCCCCACCACCCAGATGATCGGTGTCTTGAACGCACGCTTGCGATCCGGCTCGGATTTGCGCAGCAACATCACTCCCAGTGCCACGATGAAGAACGCGAACAGCGTGCCGGAGTTCGAGATGTCAGCGAGCTGGCCTACCGGGAATACGGCCGCGAACAGCGACACGAACACGCCGGTGACCATCGTCACGATATGCGGGGTGTGGAAGCGAGGATGCACGGTGGCGAATTTCTTCGGCATCAAGCCGTCGCGCGACATGGTGAACAGGATGCGGGTCTGTCCGAACATCAGCACCAGGATCACCGACGGCAACGCGAAGATCGCGGCCCAGGCGACAAAGTTGCCAACCATCGGGAAGCCAATCTCGCGCAGCACGAACGCCAGCGGCTCCTTGGACTGCGACAACGTGCCACCCGGCTGCGCGCCCACCGCGCCGGTCGCCGCGTAGGCCACCAGCAGATAGAACACCGTGCAGACCGCGAGCGAGCCGATCAGGCCGATCGGTACGTTGCGTTGTGGGTTCTTTGTCTCTTCGGCAGCAGTCGAGACCGCATCGAATCCGACATACGCGAAGAAAATCGACGCCCCAGCACCCAACACACCCGATCCCGCCAATGGCGTTCCCCAGCCATTCGGCAACATCGGCTCGAAGTTGGCGGGATTGACTGCTGGCAGGGCGAGCACGATGAATGCGGTCAAGGCGATGATCTTGATCACCACCAGCACGGCAGTGACCTTGGCGCTCTTGGACGTGCCGATGGCCAGCAGCCACGTCACCAGCAACGTGATCAGGAACGCGAGCAGGTTGAAACCGCCGGCAGCGGTGGTGCCGTCAGCGAGCGTGACCGTGTCCATGGGCCCTGCCGTCAAAAACAGCGGCAGTCCGACCCCAAGCCAGTTGAGAAAACCGTTGGCATAGCCCGACCAACCGACCGCAACTGCGCCAGCGGCGATCGCATATTCGAGAATCAGCGCCCAACCCACCATCCACGCGATCATTTCGCCGAGGATGGCGTACGAATAGGTATATGCAGAGCCGGCCACCGGCACCATCGAGGCGATTTCAGCGTAGATCAACGCAGTCAACGCGCAGACGACTGCGGCGATGACGAACGAGTACATCATGCCGGGCCCCGCCTTGTTGGCGGCGACCGAGGTCAGCACGAAGATGCCGGTGCCGATGACCGCGCCAATGCCGAGCATGGTCAGGTCGAATGCGCCGAGCTGGCGTTTCAGCGATCGCCTTTCGGCGGTTTCGAGGATCAGGTCGAGTGACTTCTTGCGCTCAAACAGCATTCGGTATTCCCCAAGGCAATGTCGGCAGGTCGTGTAGGCGGCGCGGCGCCAGCGAACCGGCTGACCTTACCTTGTCGTGCGGCGGCGGCACAAGCCGCAATTGGCTGAATGGCGATAATGGCTGCTTGCGAATCGTCGAGGAGGCAATTGTCGCAATGCAGCATGGACTTCATGACTTGTTTGATGCACTGGCGGACTACTGTCGCCGATGGCCAAGGGAAGCGGTGACGGTGGATGGTTTCATCGCGCTGCTCGACGGCGTCGACAATCCATTCGTGCGCGAACGGCTCGGCGGCCATTTCACCGCATCGGCGTGGTTGCTGCATGCCGACGGCGCGCGCGTGTTGCTGACCCATCACCGCAAGCTCGATCGCTGGCTGCAACTCGGCGGCCACGCCGATGGCGATCGCGATTTGCAACAAGTGGCGTTGAAGGAGGCCGAGGAGGAATCCGGATTGACGGGGTTATCCGTGGACCCCGGGATCTTCGACCTGGACCGGCACTGGATTGCGCAACACAAGGATGTGCCGGCGCATTGGCACTACGACGTGCGCTTCATCGTGCGCGCCGGCGAGCACGACACGTTCGTCGTCGGCGATGAATCGCATGATTTGCAATGGCGCGCGATCGCGGCATTGGCTGATGACGACGAGGCTGACCCGTCGTTGCGGCGCATGGCAGGGAAGTGGTTGGCGCGAAGTGGTTAACGCCGATACCGACGAGGTTTTCTTGTAGGAGGGGCTTCAGCCCCGAGGCCGATGTCGTGTGACGCATCCGGTTTTTAGCGAATCAGTTCTTTACGAAACCAGCGTCGTGGCTGAAGCCCCTCCTACAGTGCTTACAACGCCAGTGATCGACTGACTTGCGTAAGCGGACAACACGAAAGCGAATGCGACGGCCTGAAATCAGTCCGCACGGCCCGCAAACTCGCCCGTGACGGTATTCACCAATACCCGCTCGCCATTGCGGATGTATTCCGGCACCTGGATTTCGAGGCCGGTGCTCAATTTCGCAGGCTTGGGGCGCTTGGTCGCGGTGCCGCCTTTCAGCTCGGGCGGCGTGTCGACGACGTCCAGCACCACGTTCTGCGGCAGCTGCAACGCGACCGGCATGTCGTCGATGATCTGGATGTAACAACCGGTCAGGCCATCGCTGATGTAGCCCGCGTCGTCGCCGACCACGTCGCTGTCCAGGGTGTAGGGCGTGTAGTCCCCGTCGTCGAGGAACACGAACGCAGCGCCGTCCTTGTACGAGAACGAGGCCTGTCGGCGCGACAGTTCGACTTCCTTCAAGTCGTCGTCGCCGCCGAGGCTGAGGTCGTACTTGGTGCCGCCGGGCACGCTGTACAGCGTGAAGCGGAACTTGACGTTGCCGCCACGGCCCTGCGGGGAGCTGCGTTCGATGTCGCGCACCTGGTACACGGTACCGTTGTATTCGACGACGTTGCCTTTCTTGATGTCGTAGGCTTTCATTGGGTTGTCGGGAGTGGGAATAGGGGCGGTGGGGACGGAAATCGAGAATTGGAAATCGTTTTTTGCCGTCATCCCAGCGAATGCTGGGATCCATTTTGATCTTGAATCGGGAAAGGCAAAGACAAGATCAAAATGGGTTCCAGCGTTCGCTGGAATGACGAGCAGGAGATTGCGAGTCAATTATTTCGGCGCAAGCCGCGTTGCGCCATCCAGCCGGATCGTTTCACCGTTGAGATACACGTTGCCAAGAATGTAGGCGACGAGGTCCGCAAACTCTTCCGGCTTGCCCAGTCGTGGCGGAAACGGGATCGATGCGCTCAGCGAGGTCTGCACCTCCTCCGACATGCCATCGGCCATCGGCGTCCAGAAGATGCCGGGCGCCACGGTCATGACGCGGATGCCGAAACGCGACAACTCGCGCGCCATCGGCAGGGTCATGCCGACCACACCGCCCTTGGATGCCGAATACGCTGCCTGGCCGATCTGGCCTTCATAGGCCGCGATCGACGCGGTGTTGACGATGACCCCGCGCTCGCCGTCTTCGCCCGGCGTGTTGTGTTGCATCAGCGCCGCCGCGGCCTTGGCCACGTTGAAGCTGCCGACCAGGTTCACCATCACCGTGCCGGCGAAGTTCTGCAACGGCATCGCACCCTCGCGGCCAAGCACGCGGCCTGCGCCGAGGATGCCGGCGCAGTTGATCGCGGCATTCAAGCCGCCCAGGAATTGCTTGGCGGCATCGACGTTGGCGACCACGTTTTCTTCGCTGGTGACGTCAGTCTTGAAATAACGTGCATGGCCTTCGCCGAGTTCGGCCACGGCCGCTGCGCCCTTGGCGTCGTTGACATCGAACAGCGCGACCTTGCCGCCAGTGCGCACCAGGTGCTGCGCGACGGCGAGGCCGAGACCGGAGACGCCGCCGGTGACGATGGCGCGGACGGTGTTGAGTTGCATGAGAAACCCCGTGGATGGAAGCCGCGCATTTTACCCGGTGCGATGACGTCCTGTAGGAGCGCACCTGGGCGCGAGGGGCATTACCGGTAGAGCCTCATC
>JBBJNO010000098.1:0-8861 GCA_037720875.1 Luteimonas sp.
TCACGGCCGGCCACCGGTTCTTCCAGCGTTTTCAGCAAGGCATTGCAGGCCGCGTGATTGATCGCATCAGCAGGATCGATCACCACGACCTGCGCGCCGCCGTACTGCGGCGTCAGCGTGAGTTTTTCCGACAACTCGCGGATCTGCTCGATCACGATTTCGGTGCGCTGCCGCGTGCCTTCCTTGTTCATGACGAACGAGATGAAACGGTAATCCGGATGCGTCCCCGCAGCGAATAGCTGGCAACCGCGACACTCGCCGCAGGGTTCGCCATCGGCGCCCGACGCGGTGCACAGCAGTCGTTGCGCAAGACGCTCGGCGACCACGCGCTTGCCCAGCTGCGCCGCACCGCAAAACAACATGCCATGGGCGAGGCGGCCGGCATCGATCGCTTCACAGGCCCGCGCATAGACGCGCTGTTGCCATGGCGCGAGCTTCATAGCGACATCCGCCACGCTTGCAGGTGCGCAACGGCTTCCGCCGCGACTGCCTGCGGCGTTTGCGTCGCGTCAATCACACGGAAGCGTCGCGGCTCGGCTTCCGCCCGCGCGAGGTAGGTGTCGCGCACGCGCTGGAAGAAGCTGTCCTGTTCGCTTTCGATGCGATCCACATGGCCACGCCCGCTCGCGCGTTCGCGGCCGACCGTGACCGGTACATCCAGCAGCAAAGTCAGCCCGGGCTGGATGCCGACGGCGTGTCGTTCCAGCGCCGAGATGAAATCCGCATCGAGCCCGCGTCCGCCGCCCTGGTACGCATGACTGGCATCCGTAAAGCGATCACTGATGACCCATGCGCTGCGTTCGAGCGCAGGCAGGATCGTCTCGCGGACGTGCTGCGCACGCGCGGCGAACATCAACAGCAATTCGGTTTGCGCCGACGGCGCTTCGTGATCGCGGCCCAGCAACAGGTTGCGGATCAGTTCCGCCAATAGGGTTCCACCAGGCTCACGCGTGCACACCACGTCGTCTTCGCATTCGATCAGGAACATCCGCAACGCAGCCAACACCGTCGATTTGCCTGCGCCCTCGCCGCCTTCAAGCGTGATCAAGCGTGGATGCGTCACCAGGTCCGTCATTGCGATTGTTGCCGGCGATAGCGCTGCACGTAGGCGCTGACATTCGCGTTGTGCTGCTGCAGCGTGCTGGCGAACAGATGCTTGCCGCTGCCATCGCCGACCGCGACGAAATAAAGCGCATCACCGGCTGCCGGGTTGGTCGCGGCATTGAGCGCGTCGGCGCCCGGCATCGCGATCGGCGTGGGCGGCAAACCCGCGCGCGTGTACGTGTTGTACGGCGTATCGGTCTGCAGGTCCTGTCGGCGGATATTGCCGTCGTAGGCGCTGCCCATCCCGTAGATCACGGTAGGGTCGGTCTGCAGCAGCATGCCGAGCTTCAACCGGCGCGAGAACACACCGGCGATCTGCGGACGTTCGGAAGCGATACCGGTTTCCTTCTCGACGATCGATGCAAGGGTCAGTGCATCCTCTTTCGTCTTGACGGGGACATCTGCCGCTCGCTTTTCCCAAGCTGCATCGAGCGCCTTGACCATCGCGGCGTGCGCGCGCTTGAGGACATCCAGATCACTGTCGCCACGATTGTATTGATAGGTTTCCGGCAGGAAGCGGCCTTCGGGATGTTGCCCGGCATGCTCCAGCGATGTCATCAACGTGGCATCGTCGAGCGTTTTGCTTTCCTGTTGCAGCGTGACCGACCGGGCAAGCGCTGTGCGCAACTCTCGGATGTTCCAGCCTTCGACGATGGTGAAACGGTAGCTGATGACCTTGCCGTCGCGCATTGCCACCAACAACGCGTGCGGCGTGCTGTCCGCGGCGAGCGCGTATTCGCCCACCTGGATTTTTCCCGCCGCGCCGAGTTGCCGCGCAAGCGCCTGCCATTCCAGTTCATGGCCCTCGCTGACACCGATCCTGCGCAACTTGCGCAACACGGACTGGAACGAGTCGCCCTGTTCCACCACCAGCGTCTCGCCCACCTCAATGCCAGTCAAACGGGTCTCGGCAAAGCCGTCGTACCGTTGCCACAACAGGAATGCGGCAAACCCCGCCAGCAGCGCGGTGATGACGAAGAACACACGAACACCGCCACGTTTGCGAACTCGACTCACGGAACCTCCAGATCACTGGCGAATGCGGGGTGAACCCGCGCGAGCCGCGCCTGCAATGCAGTGACCTGCGGATGCGGCGACCACGCGCGTCGAACCAGTTGCGCGACCGGCAGGATACCGCGCACGGCATTGCACAGGAAAATCGCATCGGCCAATTCGACCTGTGCGATGGTCAGCCGCGTCTCGACCGCCGCCAGGTCCGTCATGCACCACGCACGGCAGACACCCGCGATGCCGCAGCGATCGACCATCGGCGTCATCCATCCGCCCTCGCGCAGCACGAACAGGTTCGCCGAGGTAGCGCCGACGACGAAGCCCTCGCTGTCGCACATCAACCCGTCGTCGATACCGTCGTCATGCCATTCGCCGCGGGCGATGACCTGCTCCAGGCGGTTGCAATGCTTGATGCCTGCAAGTGCCGGCTGGATCGCCAGTCGCGTATCGCACCAGCGCAGCATCAGTCCGCTCCCGCACGGCTTCGCTGGCAACCGATGTCGTGACAACACCCAGTTCGGTTCAGCACCGGCCACACGCCTGTAGCCGCGTCCACTCGCACCGCGCGTCACGATCAATTTGAGTACGCCGTGGTCTTGGTCGAATAATTCCTGGTCGAATAATTCCTGGTCGAATAATTCCTGGTCGAATAATTGCTGGTCGAACAATTTCTGGTCGAATAATTGCTGGTCGAATAATTCCTGGCCGAAGAGTTTCGATGCCTGCTCAAGGACCACGGATGCATCCGGAAGCGAAATCTGCAACCGCGCTGCGCCATGCTCCAGCCGCGACCAATGCGCGTCCCACCAGGGCACATCGCCACGATGCACGCGCATGGTCTCGAACAGTCCATCGCCATAGGCCAGTCCGCGATCGTTGGCGGGCAACGAATCGACTTGCGTCCTGCCAATGAAAATACGTGCGTTCATGGTCCGACGCCGAGCGCCTTCAACATGCCCCGTGCCTTCGCGCGCGTCTCATCGAGTTCTCGTTGCGGTTCCGAATCAGCGACGATGCCGGCGCCGGTGCGGAAGCGCAGCCTGCTGCCACCCATGCTGTCGTCCTCGATTTCGGCGCTGCGGATCAGGATGTTGAGGTCGAGATCGCCGTCGCGATTGAGCCAGCCCATTGCGCCGGTATAGGCACCACGGCCCACCCCTTCCAGCTCGGCGATGACCTGCATGCAGCGCACCTTCGGGCAGCCGGTGATGGTGCCGCCGGGAAAGACCGCACGCATCACCGCGCCGGGCGTGGCATCAACACGCAGCCGGCCCCGTACATTGCTCACGATGTGATGCACGTGGGCGTAACTTTCCACTGTCATCAACTCGTCGACTTCGACGCTGCCCGCAACGCAGACGCGGCCCAGGTCGTTGCGTTCAAGGTCGATGAGCATGACGTGCTCGGCGCGTTCCTTGGGATGGCCGACCAGTTCGCTGATGCGCGCGGCATCGTCGTCGCCGGCGAAGCGCGGACGGGTACCGGCGATCGGGCGCGTCTCGACGACGTCGCCGCGCACCGACACCAGACGTTCCGGCGACGCGCTGGCGATCGCCCAGCCCTGCCCCGCGAACAGCCCTGCGAAAGGCGCGGGGTTGGCCTCGCGCAACCGCGCGTGCAATGTGGCGGGTTCGACAGTGTCATTGAACGTGGCATGCCATCCACGCGACAGGTTGACCTGGAATACGTCGCCTGCGGCGAGATAGTCGAGGATGCGCGACACGCCGTCGGTGAACCGTTCGGGGTCATCTTCTTGAAGTGTTTGCGGTGGCTGCCATCTCGGCAGGCCATCGGAGCGTGTGGCAGCGGCAATGTCCGCGACGATGTCATCGAGCATCGCCACGTGGGCGGTTTCGGCGATAGCGACGCATTCGCCCGTGACGTGATCGCGCAACAACGCTGCCGGGCAACGCAGCGCGAGCGCCATCGGCAATCTTCCTGGTGCATTCGGCAGTTCCAGAATCGGCTCGACTTGCGCGGCGAGTTCGTAAGCGAGGAACAATGCCCAGCCACCCCGGAACGGCCAGCGTGGTTCGTCGCGCGGCACCCGGTGGCGCATCCATTCGGCATCGAGCACGGACAGGAAATCATCATCGAGGGTGGCGCCATCTTGACGTCGCACACCGCCGCCGGTATCGAGCGACAACGATTCACCGCTTGTCGCCAACAGCAAATCCCAGCGGCCATGTGCAGTGCCGTGTGCCGCGGATTCGAGCAGCAACGGATAACGTCCCGGTGCAAGCCGATGCAACGCGAGCAGGTCGATATCGGCTGGGAGTGGGCAGGTGACGAGCATGGTTTACACGCGGTCATTCTCGCGACAACGTGAACCCCGCGAGTGTGGCTCTTGCCCGCCCAAGCGCGGAAGCAAGGCACGCCACGCGGAGCGACAAGGAAGGTTGGCCACCACCAAAAGTACAAGTCGCTGGGTGCCCGCTTTCGCGGGAATGACGGAAATCAAACTCGCCTGAACACCAGCGTGCCATTGGTGCCACCAAAGCCGAACGAGTTCGACATCGCCACATCCACCTGCTGCTGCCGCGCGGTATGCGGCACGTAATCCAGGTCGCAGCCTTCGGATGGATGGTCGAGGTTGATGGTCGGCGGGATGATGCCTGCGTGCAGCGCCATCGCAGAGAACACCGCCTCGACACCGCCTGCCGCGCCGAGCAAGTGCCCGGTCATGGATTTGGTGGAGCTGACCATCGTCTTCATCGCGTGCTCGCCAAGCGCGGCCTTGACCGCCATCGTTTCGGCGAGGTCGCCCGCGGGCGTGGACGTGCCGTGTGCATTGATGTAACCAATCTGGTCGGGATTGAGGCCCGCATCCTTGATCGCATTGCGCATGCAACGCGCCGCGCCTTCGCCATTCTCGCTCGGGGCGGTCATGTGGTACGCGTCGCCACTCATGCCGAAACCGGCAATCTCACAGTAGATGCGTGCACCCCGCGCCTTCGCGCGCTCGTACTCCTCGATCACCACAATGCCGGCGCCATCGCCCATGACGAATCCGTCACGATCGCGATCCCACGGCCGCGACGCCTTCTCGGGTTCATCGTTGCGTGTCGACAAGGCCTTCATCGCGCAGAAACCACCGACCGAGGTTGGCGTCGTCGCGAATTCCGCGCCGCCCGCCACCATCGCATCGGCCTCGCCATACTGGATCATGCGCATCGCCAGGCCGATGTTGTGCGTGGCCGTGGTGCAGGCCGAGACAGCGGCAATGTTCGGACCCTTGGCGCCAGTGATGATCGACAGGTTGCCGGCGATCATGTTGATGATCGTGCTCGGGACATAGAACGGGGAAATCTTGCGTGGGCCGCTCTGCGCATGCTTGAGCGTGGTCTCCTCGATGCCGCTGAGGCCGCCGATGCCCGCGCCGACGGCTATGCCGATACGTTCCGCATCTTCGCCGCTGATCTCCAGGCCCGCATCACGCATCGCCATCAAGCCCGCGGCAACGCCGTAGTGCACGAACGTATCCATCTTCTTGATGTCTTTCGGATTGATGAAGGCACCGGGATCGAAGCCCTTGACTTCGCCTGCGATGCGCGTGGGAAACGCGGACGCGTCGAAGTGGGTGATCGGACCGATGCCCGAACGTCCATTGATGATGCCGTCCCAGCTCGATGCCAGGTCGTTGCCCAATGGCGACACGATTCCAAGACCGGTGATGACGACGCGACGTTTGCTCATGGCGACCTCCTGCCCCTCTCATGCGCTTGCCGTGCGGCAGCGGATGCAACCCCGAAATGCACAGGGCCGCGAATGCGGCCCCGGCTTTGCTGACTGTCTTCAACGCATCGAACAAGGATTCGATGCGCTGGTTTGCCGCGAAAAGACCGGCAATGCATGGCCGGACTCTTGTCGTCGTGGGACATCAAACTCCTGGCATCAGGCCTTGACGTGCGTCTTCACGTAATCGATGGCCTGCTGCACCGAAGTGATCTTCTCGGCTTCCTCGTCCGGAATCTCGCACTCGAATTCTTCTTCGAGGGCCATCACAAGCTCGACGGTGTCGAGGGAATCGGCGCCAAGATCGTCCACGAACGATGCACTGTTGGTGACTTCTTCATCCTTGACGCCCAGTTGTTCGACGACGATTTTCTTGACGCGTTCTTCGATGCTGCTCATTGGTTCTCGACTCCGGGAAGGCTGTTTCGGTGGGTAGTGTAAGGGAAAGCCGGGCGGCCGTCGCATGGTGATGTACGGCCTTCCAATTCAAGGGTTTATGATCGAGTCCGGCCTGGTAGAGGGTCCCGCTAAGGCATATACATGCCGCCATTCACATGCAAGGTTTCGCCGGTGATGTACGCCGCCGCCGGACCGGCAAGAAACGCAACCGCGCGCGCGATGTCGGTGGGCTCACCCAGGCGTCCGAGCGCGATCTGGCCGATCAGCGCCTGCTTTGCATCCTCGGGCAAATCCCTGGTCATGTCGGTCGCGATGAAACCCGGCGCGACCACGTTGACGGTCACGCCGCGCGAACCGATTTCCCGTGCCAGCGATTTACTGAACGCGATGATGCCCGCCTTCGCAGCCGCGTAGTTGGATTGCCCGGCGTTGCCGGTGACGCCGATGACCGATGCGATATTGATGATGCGGCCCTTGCGTGCCTTCATCATGCCGCGCATCACCGCCTTGGAGGTGCGATAGACGCTGGTGAGGTTGGTGTCGAGGATCGCCTGCCAGTCCTCGTCCTTCATCCGCATCAGCAGGTTGTCGCGGGTGATGCCGGCATTGTTGATGAGGATCGAGATCGGGCCGAACTCCTTTGCGATGGCATCGATCAAGGTCTCGACCGATGCGCCATCGGTGACGTTGAGCATTTTCCCGTGGCCATTGTGCGCGGCGAGGCGTTCACCAATGGCCTGCGCACCGGAATCGGTGGTCGCGGTGCCGATCACGGTCGCGCCCAGCGATGCGAGCTCGTCGGCGATCGCCGCACCGATGCCGCGGCTTGCGCCGGTGACCAGCGCGATCTCGCCTTTCAGTATCTGGGTCATACGGATTTCCTTCAAATCTTTTTTGCAATGTATCGATGTCAGAAACCGCGCCGGACTTCTTTATCCGCCGTTATCTGTCTGCTCGGTGGCTCATTGTGTTTCCACTCTGACAATGCAGCGTCGAACTCACCAGGCATGCCGAGCGGGCGCGCATCGATGGTCTTGTCGATGCGTTTGATCAGCCCCGCCAACACCTTGCCCGGGCCGCATTCGGCGATTCGCGTCACGCCGCGCGCGGCCAGTGCCTGCACGCAGCCGGTCCACTGCACGGGCAGGTACAACTGGCGCACGAGTGCATCGCGGATCGATTGCGCACCGTCGTGGACTTCGGCGTCGACGTTCTGGATCACTGGAATCGAAGGTTCGTTCCACTGGATATCGTTCATCGCCGCGGCAAGCCTGTTCGCGGCCTCGCGCATCAGCGGCGTGTGGGACGGCACGCTGACGGCAAGTTTCACCGCCTTGCGCACGCCGCGTTCGGCCAGCGCGGCCAGCGCGCGATCGACGGCGGCGGCATGGCCGCCAATGACGATCTGGCCGGGCGAATTGAAATTGGCAGGCACGACCACGTCATCGGACGACACTTCCTCGCACACCTGCAACACCAGCGCATCCTCCGCGCCAATCACAGCGGCCATCGCGCCGGTGCCCGCTGGCGCCGCTTCCTGCATCAATTGGCCGCGCAAACGGACCAGCCTTGCGCCGTCGCGCAAACCCAATGCACCGGTCGCCACCAGCGCGCCGTACTCGCCAAGGCTGTGTCCCGCCATCACCGCCGGCTGCGATCCGCCGAGTTGCCGCCATGCGCGCCACACGGCGACGCCGGCGGCAAGCAGCGCAGGCTGCGTGAATTCGGTGCGGTTGAGTTCTGTTTCGGGACCCTGTTGCGACAACGTCCACAAATCGAGGCCGGCGCCTTCGGACGCCTCGGCGAATGTGTCGCGGATCGAGGCATGCGCATCGGCCAGTTCGGACAGCATGCCGAGCGATTGCGATCCCTGTCCGGGAAACACGAAAGCGAGTTGGGGAGCGGTCACGCGAAGTCCGGCGGGAAGGCGGACGAGGATGATACGGGCGCGGGCGCGACGATGTCTGTACGAGGCCGTATGGCGGACGTCGATGAAATGCCGGACAGGAGCGGGCTCGGCAGGATCGGTTCAAACGCGTGCTCTTGATCTCGTAGGTGCGAATTCATTCGCACGCTCTTGATGCCATAGAGCGTGCGAATGAGCGTGCGGATGAATTCGCAGCTACCAAAAGCTCGCGGCTGAAGCCGCTCCTACAGGAATTCGAGCAATGATTCGATGTTCAGTAACGCAGCAGCGCGCTGCCCCAGGTGAAACCGCCGCCGAAGGCCTCCAGCAACACCAGTTGCCCGCGTTGCACCCTGCCCGAGCGCACCGCTTCATCCAGCGCCAGCGGCACCGAGCCCGACGACGTGTTGCCATGTTTGTCGACGGTGACGATCACGCGCTCCATCGGCATGTCCAGACGCTTCGCGGTGGCTTCGATGATGCGCAGGTTGGCCTGGTGCGGGATCAGCCAGTCGATGTCGTGGCGGTCGAGGCCGTTGGCTTCGAGTGTTTCCTCGACCACCGAGTCGAGCGCCTTCACCGCATGTTTGAAGACCTCGTTGCCGGTCATCAGCACCTTGACGCCGGCGTTGGGTTGGTCAAGCTTGAATCCGACAGACACCCCCACCGGATTCCACAACAATTCCTTCTTGCCGCCGTCGGCATG
>JBBJNO010000099.1:0-8670 GCA_037720875.1 Luteimonas sp.
AACGCCACATCGCGCCCAGGTGCGCTCCTACAGATTTCTTCGATGCCGTCATGCCCGACCAACAGCAGTTTCCGGGTGAAATAAAGCCAGTCGCGTGGAAAACGCCAGCACGACCCGATCAAAAACTCATGAACAACCCGCCGTTGACGGGAATGTTGGCGCCGGTGATGAAGCCGGCCTCTTCAGCCGTCAGAAACTCGACCGCACGTGCGATCTCGCTGGGTTTGCCCAGACGGCCCACCGGCACGTTCTCGAGGATCTTCGCGCGGATCTCTTCCGGCACCGCCATCACCAGCGCCGTTTCGCAGTATCCCGGCGACACCGAGTTCACCGTCACGCCCTTGCGCGCCACTTCCCGCGCCAGTGCCATCGTGAAGCCGTGCATGCCGGCCTTCGCCGCCGAGTAGTTGGTCTGCCCGAACTGGCCGGTCTGGCCATTGACCGAGCTGATGTTGACCACGCGCCCGAAGCCGCGATCGATCATGCCTTCCACCGCATGCCGGCACATGTTGAAGACGCCATCGAGGTTGACGTTGAGCACTGCGTCCCATTGCACGCGATCCATCTTGCGCAGCGTGCCGTCGCGGGTGATGCCGGCCGCATTCACCAGGATGTCGAGTGAACCATGCCGGCTGACCACCTTTTCCACCAATGCACCGCACGCATCAAAATCGGCCACGTTGATGGCCTCGAAATGCACGTCGTAGCCTTTGATCCGCTGCTTGAATTCGGCGATGCGGTCTTCGCGCGCATCCAGGTCGGCGGCGATGACGGTGCGCCCGGATTGGGCCAACGCCATGCAAATATCGGTCCCCAGACCGCCAATGCCGCCGGTCACGACGGCCACGCGCTTCGTCATTGCAGGTCAACGTCCATAAAAAATCCGCGTCCGGGACGCGGAGGGTGGTGGGAAATGCATGGCGCGCTCGGCAGGCCCATCAGCGCCCGCGTGGTTTTGCGGTTTCGGTCTCGGCTTGCTTGGGCTCGGCGGGCCGGCCGACGCCTCCGGTGAGGGTGCTCTGGAATTCCTTCCACAACGCCAGGTTGCGCTCCGTCAACTGGCTCATCATCGCCCATGGCGTCTGCCCGAGCGCGCTGCCGACCTGCTGGCGGAACTGGTTCTGCTGCTCGAGGAAGGTCTGCATTGAGCGTTCAAGATAGTTGCCCATGAAGCCCTGCAACGAGTCGCCGTAGAAGCGGATGATCTGGCTGAGCAATTGCGTGGACAGCATCGGTTCGCCGTCCTGCTCGTGTTCGGCGATGATCTGCAGCAGCACCTGCCGGGTCAGGTCCTCGCCACTCTTGGCGTCGCGGACCTCGAACTCCTCGCCGTCCACGATCAGCTGCCGCACATCCTCGATGGTGATGTAGCTGGAGATCTCGGTGTCGTAGAGACGACGGTTTGGATATTTCTTGATGACGCGATGGGCCATGGAACAAACGCTCTAATCCCTGGGAGTGCCGAGCATGGCGCAGTGCAGCAGGGGTTGCAACCTGCGCTGTCAAGTGCCACTCGCCGTACTTGCGAGTATAGAAATGGGGCTTGTGCGTTGAACCAGGCAAAGTTCTTGCCGCCGACCGAGAAGACCAGGACATTGCTCGGGTGCTCATGCAGGCGCGAGCTGGCGCCCGGCAAGCGATCGAGGCCAAAGTGGCGGTTCCGGCCATCGATCCTTCAGATACTCGAATCGTTGTGTGCAATCGAGCATCTCGACATCGTCATCAACGAGGGCAGGAACCTGACGCTCGGGATTGATACTCACCACCCCATGTACTGACCACCATTGGCCGAAAGATTCGCGCCGGTGATCCAGCTGGCCTCGTCAGGGATAAAGAACGCTACCGCATACGCGATTTCATCGGGGCTGCCGAGACGACCGGTCGGGATCTGCGCCACGATCTTGTTGCGGACTTCCTCCGGCACGGCCATCACCATGTCGGTGCCGATGTAACCCGGCGACACCGTGTTGACGGTGATGCCGAACTTCGCGTTTTCCTGCGCCAGCGAAATCGTGAAACCGTGCATGCCGGCCTTCGCCGCGGCGTAATTAGCCTGGCCGTACTGGCCTTTCTGGCCATTGATCGAACTGATCTGGATCACGCGCCCCCACTTGCGTTCGCGCATGCCCTCGATCACCGGGCGGGTGACGTTGAACACTGAATTGAGGTTGGTGTTGATCACATCGCCCCATTGCTGCGATGACATCTTGTGGAAGGTGCTATCGCGGGTGATGCCGGCATTGTTGACCAGGATATCGACCGGACCCAGCTGCCGTTCGACGTCACGCACCATTGTTTCGGCATCCTCGGCCGTGGAGACATCGCCCTTGGCCAGCGCGATGTCGTAACCGGCCTGTTGCATCTGCGCCTGCCACTCGCGCGCCTTGTCCTCGTTGCGGTAATTGGTGGCGACGCGGTGGCCGTTATCCGCCATGCGCTTGACGATGGCGCTGCCGATGCCGCCGGTGCCGCCGGTGACCAATGCAACACGTGCTGTCATGTTGTCTCTCCTTGTCTGCCGTCGGAATGCGGCGCTTCGATCGATTCTAGTCAGGCTGGGTGACGGGTTTGTTGTGCACTGCGGCGAGGACCACGTCGGCAGCGGGAATCCGCGCCGGGTCAAATGTGTCGATCGCTGCAGCGAGCAATGTATCGCGATCGATGGCATCTTCCAAGACGGTTGCGGGCTGACCCAGCGCGGCCCATGCCATGCGCAAGGCGGACGACGGATCGAACACATCCACCGGCGCGGCGGCGGAGGATTTGCTCAGCTTGCGGCGTTGTTCATCCGTGACCAGCGGCAAGTGCGCGTAACGCGGCGTAGGCAGGCCCAGCGCGCGCTGCAGGAGGATCTGGCGTGGCGTGGAATCGAGCAGGTCGGCGCCGCGCACGACCTCGGTGATGTCCTGCGCGGCATCGTCGACAACGACCGCGAGCTGGTACGCCCAGAGGCCATCGGCGCGGCGCAGCACGAAGTCGCCGACCTGCTGAGCGACGTCCTGCCGGTAGCGACCGCGGATGGCGTCATCGAATTCGACCATGGCGCCATCGCGAACCCGCAAGCGGATCGCGGGATTGGACCGGCGAGTGCTGGCCACGCAGCGACGGTGCGCGCCGTGATCGCCGGCCAGGTCGCTGCGACTGCAATGGCATTCGAAGGCGTCCCCGTTTGCCAGCAAGCGATCCAGTGCCGATTGGTACAGTGGGCCGCGTTCGCTTTGGCGCAACACAGGGCCATCGGAACGCAGTCCGAACGCGTGCAGCGTGGCCAGTTGGTGCGCCAACGCGCCAGCGACTGCTCGCGGCGGGTCGAGGTCCTCGATCCGGATCAGCCATTCGCCACCCGCATGGCGCGCCATCAGCCAGCTGCCGAACGCCGCCAGCAGTGAACCGTAGTGCAACGGCCCGGTGGGCGAGGGTGCGAAGCGGCCTCGATGGAAGGGTGATCTCGGGACTGGGGTCATGGAGACATGATGGTGGCAAGACGTCGCTGGGGATGCGGGCAAACAAAACTCTGGACGAGGCGCGTATAGATTTCTGCAGGCGCCCAGGTGCGCGCCTACACAAGAGCCGGTTTGCAGTTGGCGACAAACTCAAGTCACTTGAATTTAAACTGCTGATCGCCACACTTTCTCCAGAACCCGCGCCCCACGCGAGGCGCAGAGAATCGATTCCATGTTCAAGCGTATCGCCCTGTTCCTCGCCACCAACCTCGCCGTGGTGGCATCGGGTATTTCGCGGTGGTGTTCGTGCTCGACATGGTCTTCGGCCTGTTCGCCAGCATGATCGCGATGTGGTTTTCACGACATCGCGAATTCCGCGCCGACCAGGGTGGCGCGAGCCTTGCCGGCCGCGACAAGATGATTGCGGCGCTGGAGCGGCTTGCCCAGACCTACGGCCATAGTTCGTTGCCCAAGCAGGTCGCCGCGTTTGGCATCAGCGGCGGCGTTGGCACCGGCATGAAGCGGTTGCTGATGAGCCATCCGCCACTGGATGAGCGGATCGCGGCCTTGCGCGATGCACGTCCGGACGAGGATGCGGTGCGGCAGGGCGTGGTGGTTTGAGGCGGAGTCGCGAATTTGGGTGCAGGGGGAGCGGAAGTAGAAAGGAAGCCGCTTCATCGTCATTCGCGAAGGCGGGCATCGCCTGGTCAACTTCCGTGAAGCAATCCTGGATGACCTGAAAAGGGACGGGCATGGGTTCCCGCCTTCGCGGCAATGACGAGCAAAACGCAATAGCTTCTTACGTTTCCCGTTTCCCGTTTCCCGCTTTCCTTCTCCGTGTCCAGTCTCCCGTCTTACTCAAAGTCGTAATTCATCTCCGCCGCAGGCGTCGCCAGGAAGTTGCCCTGCACGTAGTCCACGCCGCTGTTGAAGAGATTGCTCATGCTGGCGGCGTCCTCGACGAATTCCGCGATCGTGCGCATGCCGCGCGTACTGGCTGCCTGCGTGATTTCACGGATGCGTTTCTGATGCTCGGGCGTCTTCGACAGTTCCTGCACGAATGTGCGGTCGATCTTGAGGAATGCGGGGGCGAAATGGGACAACAACTGCAGCGAGTTCAGGCCTGAGCCGAATTGCTCCAGGCCGACCTTGCAACCCAGCGCGTCCATGGCGGTGCGGAACTGCTGCGCATCGCGCAACTGGGTGAAGACCTTGGATTCGGTCAGCTGCAGGATCAGCGCGTCGCCCGGCGCGTTGTGTTCCGCCAACTGGGCGGCGACATGGGTCGACAGACGGTCGTCGTTGAGCGAGGCTTGCGAGACTTTCATCAACAGGCGGGTCGGCTTGTCGGCGCGTGCACACTCCCCGATGATCTTGATGGCCCGGCTTGCCACCCAGCGATCGATTTCACCCATCAGCCCATGCTCTTCGGCGATCGGCAGGAACGACAATGGCGGGATCAGCTCGCCGTCGTTGCCCTCGAGTCGCAAGTACGCCTCGTACATCGCCCCAGGTTCGCCCTGCAGGCTGACCACGGGCTGGAAGTGCAACACGAAATGATCGTTGTCCAGCGCGTCGCGGATGCGTGCCACCCACGCGGTAATGCGTTCTTCCTCGGCGCGGTCCACTGCGCCCGGATCGAAGATCTCGATGCGGTCGCCGCCGACATTGAGTGACGAACGCAGCCCCTGACTGGCCTTGGCAAGCACTTGCGGGACGCTGGCGATGCGCTCGCTGATCTGCACGCCGCCGATGCTCGTGGTGACGCTGAGCGCGCGTTCGCCGGCGACGATCAGGTCTTGCGACATCGTCGTGCGGATCTGTTCGGCCAGTTGCGAGGTGCGGGCATGGTCGCTGTTGCGGGCCAGCACCGCGAAACTGTGTTCGCCGAACCGCGCGGCCTCGTCGCTGTCGCGCAGCAGGGGACGGATGCGCGCGGCCAACGCCGCGGCGAGCGCATCGGCGGAGTCCAGGCCGATTTCCTGCAGCAGTTGCTGGTGATGGTCGGGCTCGATCAGCAGCAGGCCGTGGTTGGCGCCGTGTTGCGCCGCGCCCGCGACCGCATCGTCGAGCGCGTGCAGGAAGGTCTGCCGGTTGAGTAATCCGGTGACCTGGTCGACGCGGCGCAGTGCTTCCAGCTCGCGTGCAAGCTCCGGATCGTTTTCCTGCCGACGGAACACGATTTGCTGGCAGGCTTCGCCTTCATACGTCGCGGCGGTGAATTCCATGACGGCGGGGAAGCCGTTGCCGTCCATGCCGCGCGCCTCGAGTTCGTAGCGCGGCGGCGGCGGCTCGCCCTTGCTCAGCCCCTTGAGCAGCTTCTTGAACCCTTCGACATGGCCGGGCGTGATGAGGTCCAGCAGCGACATGCCTTCAATGTCGTCGAACGACTCGAAACCGAACATTTCCAGGTAGGCGTCGTTGGCGCGGATGTGCATGCCCTCGTGCACGTAGGCAATCGGGTCGCGCGACGAGGCGATCAGTGCGTCGCAACGTCGCTCGGTCTCGCGAACCTGCGCCTCGAGCCGCCGCTGTGAACGACGGGCTTCCAGGTTGGCGAACTCGCTGCGCACCACCGTCTGCACGTGGTCGATATGCGTGCGCACGACGATGTTGTCGACGCCCAGGTCGAATGCGTCGAGCAATGAGGCCTTGTCGATCTTGTCGAGCAGCATCACCACCGGCAGGTCCTTGCCGCTGGCTTCGACCTGCTGGATGACGTCGGCGGCCGGAATCAATTTGGAGCCCTGCGCGACCATGACCAGGTCCAGCGGTTGCGATGAGAGCATCGCGGCGAGGTCGTCGGGCTGCTCCGGGCGCGAGGGCCGCACGGCGACGCCGTTGTTGCGCAAGCCGCTGACGATCGCCTCGGCGTCCTCGACGCTGTCGTCGATGATCAGGACGCGAACCATGGTTTCGTTGCGGTGCTGCATGCTCACTCCACGCGGGCGTCGTGCCGAACTGCCAAAGCTGAACTGCCAAAGCTGAACTTCTAAAGCTGAACTTCTAAAGATGAACTTCTAAAGCTGAACTGCCAAGACGCATGAACTCAATGACGCAATATACTGAAACTCATCAAGAAAACGTCAATGGCAGCATGGGACGCTTGCCCGGATCGCCGGGAACCTCCCGAACCAGCCGAGGCACCAGGTAGCCTGACAGGCGGGCGGCGACGGCGCTGTGTAGTTCCAGCGCGCGGCGATCGCCGACCTCGAAATGTGCCGCTCCCGACACGCGATCCAGCTGGTGCAGGTAGTAGGGCACGGCGCCTGCGGCAAAGCTGCGCTCGCTCAGAGCCACAAGCGCGTCGACCGAATCGTTGACCCCCCGCAGCAGCACCGCCTGGTTCAAGACAGTGATGCCAATCGCCTTGAGCCGTGCCAGCGCCGCATCGACGTTGCCGTCGAACTCGCTGGCGTGGTTGGCATGGATCACCATCGCCACCGGCCACGGCAGCATGCGCAGCCATGCCAGCAGCGCGACATCGACACGCTCAGGGAGTACGACCGGCAGGCGGCTATGGATGCGCAGTCGCTTGATGTGCCCGATGCCGGCCAGCGCCTCGGTCAACTGGCTCAATTTCGATGTTGCCAGCGACAACGGGTCGCCGCCTGACAGGATCACTTCGTCAATGGAAGGGTCGTCGCGGATCGCCGCGATCGCGTCGTGCCAGCCATCGCGTGCGGCGGTGTCCTGCGCATACGGGAAGTGGCGGCGAAAGCAGTAACGGCAATGGATCGCGCACGACCCGGTCGCCACCAGCAAGGCGCGGCCGCGATATTTCTGCAGCACGCCGTTGGCGGAGCGCGCGGCGGCATCGTCGACGGCGTCGAGGGTGAAGCCGGCGACGATGCGTTCTTCGTCATCCAGCGGCAGCACCTGGCGGAGCAGCGGGTCGTGAGGGTCACCATGCCGCATCCGGGAGACGAATCCACGCGGCACCCGCAAGGGAAATTGCGCGGCGGCGCTGGTCGAGACGCGCGCGGCCATGTCTTCGAGTCCCAGCAGGGTGAGCAACTCGATCGGGTCGCGTACGGCATCACGCCACAGCTGTTGCCAGCGTGGTGGCCGTATCCTCGAGATCCTTGCTGCTTGCTGTTGGGGCGAGGGGGCTGCGGGTATCATGTACGCCTGTTTTGTGTCCGTCTGTTTTGTGCGCGCCTGTTTTGGCGGGCCTGCCGCAACTCGGCTGAACTGGGCCGTACCGGAATTCCATCCCCACATTCTAGCTGTCCGCCGCGACAGTCCCGCAGGAGTTTGCATGGCCACTTATGGCATGAACGACGTCAAGAACGGACAGAAAATCCTCGTCAACAACGACCCGTGCATCATCACCGAGACCGAATACGTCAAGCCCGGCAAGGGCCAGGCGTTCACGCGCCTCAAGTACCGCTCGATCAAATCCGGCCGCGTGGTGGAAATGACGATGAAGGCGACCGACAACCTCGAAGTCGCCGATGTCGTCGATACCGACATGCAATATCTCTACAGCGACGGTGAGTACTGGCATTTCATGAACCCGGAAAGCTTCGAGCAGGTGCAGGCCAACAAGGTCGGCGTCGGCGACGCAGCCAAGTTCCTGAAGGGCGAGGAAGATTGCGTGGTGACGTTGTGGAATGGCACGCCGATCGCCGTGCAACCGCCGAATTTCGTCGAATTGAAGATCACCGAGACCGATCCGGGTGTGCGCGGCGACACCTCGGGTGGCGGCGGCAAGCCGGCGACGCTGGAGACCGGCGCGGTGGTGCGGGTGCCGTTGTTCGTGAGCCAGGACGAGATCATCAAGGTGGATACGCGGTCTGGCGAGTATGTGTCGCGGGTGAAGTGACGATTTGGCCGGTGGTGGCATCGCGGCTACAGGCTTTGCCAAATCCAGCGACGCTGCTGTTGCTGCTGACGTTCACGGCAACAGTCAAAGTCAAATGGATCCCAGCTTGCGCTGGTATGACGAGCAGAAAAACAAATGACGAGCCTTGCCCCCGCCCCCTGCGACCTCCTCATCGAAGCCGGCTTCGTCATCCCCGTCGAGCCGCACGCCGTAGCCTTTGAAAACCATGCCGTCGCCGTCCGCGATGGCGCCATCCTCGCCATCCTCCCGATCGCCGAAGCACGCACTCGCTTCAACGCCGCCGAAACCGTCTCGCGCCCCGACGCCGCGCTGCTGCCCGGCCTGGTCAACGCCCACGTCCACAACCCGATGACACTGTTGCGTGGCGTGGCCGACGAC
>JBBJNO010000100.1:0-994 GCA_037720875.1 Luteimonas sp.
CACGCGGCCTGCAATGCCTTGCTGAAAACGCTGGAAGAACCGGTGGCCGGCCGTTATTTATGGTTGATCAGCGCCAACCCCGCACGCTTGCCCGCGACGATCCGCAGCCGCTGCCAGAAACTCGAATTTCGCCTGCCGCCGTGCGACGAGGCACTGGCCTGGCTGACCAGGCAAGGCCACGCCCAGGTCGCCGCGGATGATGCGCTCGATGCGGCGCGTGGGCATCCCGGCCTGGCCAATGCGTGGTTGCGCGATGGCTCGCTCAAGCTGCGTCGCGATGTCGGCAACGATCTGGGCAAGTTGGCGAAGGGTGAACTTGCGGTGATCGAGACCGCGCAGCGCTGGGTGGCGGATGAATTCGGATCGCTGCGGTTGCGCTTCGCTGCGGACCTGGCGTTGGCCGAGGCCAGCGGCTTGACCGATCCTGCGCGAACCCGCAGGCTTGCGACGTGGTTCGATGCGGCCAATCGCACCCGCGATTTGTTGCGAACGACGATCCGCGCGGACCTGGCGGTCGCGGAATTATTGCTGTCTTGGCGCGGCGACAACGTGCAAACCGCGGAGAGGAACAAGCGATGAGTGGAGTAGCCGGAGCGGGTGGCGCGCGACAGGGCATCCTGTCGCTGGCGGTCAAGGACAAGGCGCAGCTGTACAACGCCTACATGCCGTACATCAAGCACGGCGGCATCTTCGTGCCGACGCCCAAGCGTTATTTCCTCGGTGATGAAGTCTTCCTGTTGCTGACCTTGCCCGAGTCGAGCGAACGCCTCCCGGTGGCCGGAAAAGTGGTCTGGGTCACGCCTCCCGGCGCACAGGGCAATCGCATGGCGGGCATCGGCGTGCAATTCGCCGAGACCCCGGAAGGCGACGCGGTCAAGGGCAGGATCGAGACGCTGCTGGCCGGCACGCTCAATGCGGACAAGCCGACGCATACGATGTGATTGCGAAGTTGTGGCTTTGTGTAGGAGCGCACCTGGGCGCGATGAGACGTTAC
>JBBJNO010000100.1:1004-1387 GCA_037720875.1 Luteimonas sp.
CGCGCCCAGGTGCGCTCCTACAAAATACGGATGCGTCTGTCACCGTCGGACTACACCTACGATTGGCGTCAATCTGTGCTTAATCACGCAACGTGGGCGAGTCCCAACCCGGGCGAGGTGCAAAACGCGCGCCGTACTTCGCTTGCAACGACTGCAACTTGGTCAACAAAACTTCTGGGCCGACAGATTTGATGTATTCGATCGGACCGCCACGGAACGGCGCGAAGCCGGTACCGAAGATGACGCCGGCATCCAGCAGGTACGCGTCGCTGACGACGCCATCGTGATTCGTCACGCGGGTAAGCAGTCCGTCCTCGACCCGAACGGCGGCCAGGTTGGTGTCGCCGTTGAGGTGGTTCAGGCAGTAGACGAAGCGGCCATCC
>JBBJNO010000100.1:1397-8614 GCA_037720875.1 Luteimonas sp.
CGAGATCCCCGGGCGCCTTGTAATCCTTCGGCACGTCCGGCTTCTTCGCCTTGCCGTTCTCCCACGCATACAGGCCTTGTCCATCCTTCTTGCCGCGTTTACCTGGTTCGGGCGGCGATGACAGCGCGGCGGGGATCGGCAATCCAAGGAACGGCGCGAGTTCCGCGCCGACACCCGCGGCCACATCCAGCCCGATCGTGTCGATCAGTTCAATTGGCCCCATTGGCATGCCGAACTTCATCGCGATCTTGTCGATGACCGGGCCCGGGATGCCTTCGGAATACGCCGTGACCGCTTCGAGCATGTACGGAAACAGCACGCGGTTGACCAGGAAACCGGGCGTGCCCGCAACCGGCACAGGCAGCTTGTCGATGGCCTTGCAGAACGCGGCGAGGCGTCTCTGCGTGTCGGGCGCCATGCCAGCGTGTTGGATGATCTCCACCAGCGGCATCATCGCGACCGGATTGAAGTAGTGCAGGCCGGCGAACTGCGCGGGACGCTGGAGGTGGCCGATCAGTTCGGTCAACGGGATCGATGAAGTATTGGTGGTCAGCAACGCATCGGCTTTCATGCGCGGCTCCACCGATGCGTACAACTCACGCTTGGCATCCGCCTGTTCGATGATCGCCTCGATGACGAGATCGGCGTCGGGCACGCCGTCGCCATTCAAGTCGCTTTTCAACCGCGCACTGATGGCATGCCGCTTGCCATCGTCCTTTATTTTTTTTGCGAACAACTCGCCTGCGCGCGCCAACGCAGCATCGATGAAACGCTGTTCGCGATCCTGCAACGTCACCTCGAAGCCCTTGTAGGCCGACCACGCGGCGATATCGCCACCCATGACGCCCGCGCCGATGACGTGCACGTTGCGGATGCCCGGGAGCATGCCGCTCGCATCCTTGCCGCCCTGACCCTTCAGTCGTTCCTGCAGGAAAAACACGCGCACCAGATTGCGTGCAGTCGGCGTGGACGCGAGTTTCGCGACCGATTTGCGTTCCGCCGCCAGACGCGATTGCACGCTGCCGCCGCTGCGGCGCCAGGTTTCGATCAGCGAATACGGCGCTGGATAGTGCTCCCTGCGCGCCTTGCGTGCGACCTGTTTGGCCAGCATCGGCGCGAGCATTTGTCGCGCGGGCCAAACATTGGTGACCCAGCCAAGCAGGCGCTGCTTGAACGGACGTTGCATGCCGCGTTTGACGAGTTCGGCCGCGGCATCCACCAGCATCGCCGCATCGACCACCTTGTCCACCAGGCCAATCGCACGCGCGGCCGCTGCCGACAGCGTGCGTCCGGTCAGCATCATGTCGAACGCGGCCGGCGCGCCCACCAGCCGCGGCAAGCGCACGCTGCCGCCCCAACCGGGATAGATGCCGAGTTTCACTTCGGGCAAACCTATGCGCGTGGAGCCATCATTCGATGCGACGCGATACCTGCACGCCAGCGCCAATTCGGTGCCGCCGCCCATGCAGAACCCGTGGATCGCGGCGACCGTGGGACAGGGCAGCTCCGCCAGTCGTTGAAACACCTGCTGGCCACGACGCAATGCATCACCGGTGGTGCCGCGTTGATCGAAGCCCTGGAACTCGCGGATGTCGGCGCCGGCGATGAAGCCGCTGTCCTTCGCCGAGCAAACGATCAGGCCCTTGGGCGGATCAAGCGCCAGCCGTTCCAGCAACGCGTCGAACTCGAGCAGCACATCCCGGGCCAGCGAGTTAACCGACTCGTCGGCGCGATCCAGGCCGAGCACCACGATGCCGTCGTCGCGTTGCGCGGCTTGCCAGTGGCTGAAGCGCAATCCATCAAGGCCAGCAATCATCGGGAAACATCCGTTCAGGTATGGATCGAGCCGCTATCATCCAGAGGATGTTCCGACCGCGTCAACAAGAACGGCTCCGGGCACCGAAAAAACGGGGAAGGAGCACGGGGCCTGCATTCGAGCGCCCGGAACTTTTTTCCATGCCAAAGGTCATACCGCCCAGCCAATGAGCCGGGCAACAGGAGTGCCGGCTTGATGGCCGATGTTGAACCATCGCAGATTGACGCAACGCAGGAGTTCGATAACGAGCTGGTCAGGCGTGTGCAGCGTGGCGAGAGCGGGGCATTCGACTTGCTGGTGCGCAAGTACCAGCACCGGATTGCCGGGCTGATCGGCCGCTACATCTCCGACTGGAGCGAGTGCCAGGATGTCGCGCAGGACACGTTCATGCGCGCCTACCGGGCGATCGGGAATTTTCGTGGCGATGCGCAGTTCTATACCTGGCTCCACAGGATTGCCGTGAACACCGCCAAGAACCATCTCGTTGCGAGCAAGCGCAGGCCGCCCACCGACGACATCGATGCCGTCGACGCGGAGCAGTTCGATTCGGGCATCCGCCTGCGCGACACCGACACGCCGGAGCGGCAGATGATGCGCCAGGAAGTGGAACGCACCGTGATGCGCGCGGTCGAAGCCTTGCCGGAGGAATTGCGCGCCGCGATCAGCATGCGCGAAGTCGACGGCCTCAGTTACGAAGAGATCGCGACGAAAATGAATTGTCCGATCGGCACCGTGCGCTCGCGCATTTTCCGCGCACGAGAAGCCATCGACATGGAACTCGAACCTTTGCTCGACACCAACGCCACCAATCGGGAGCGCAGCCGCTCATGATAGGAACTGACAAGATCGCTACAGACAAGATCGCTACAGACAAGCTCGGAGCAGACAAGTTCGAGCAGCATTACCGCCAGCAGTTGTCTGCGTTGATGGACGGTGCGTTATCGCCGGACGAGGCGCGATTCCTGGTGCGGCGCCTGCAGCATGATGTGGAACTGGCGCAGTGCCTGGATCGTTGGCACATGGCCGGCGATGCGTTGCGTGGTGAGGCGCAGGCGATCCTGCCCGCAGGTTTTGCAGAACGCGTCGCGGCCGCGATTGCCGTTGAGCCTGCATCGGTTCCGGCAGGCGTGTCTTCGCGTTTGAACCGCGGCGGCTTGCGTTGGGCGGGCGGGGCGGCCTTGGCCGCTTCGGTGGCGCTGGTGGCATTGTTCGTGACACGGCAGCCCGCGGGTTCGGACGCGGTCGAAACGTCTTCGTCGGTCGCTGCGCGGGTTTCTTCTGCAACCGCACCGGCCGCCGCGGCAACCGAGGCCCCTGCAGTTCCCGTTTCAGCCACGCCTCTAGCCAGCGCGGCGACGCAATCGGTGGCGACGGCGTCGTTGCCGCAACGCGATACCCTCCGGCGGAGCACGCGTTCGCAGAGTCAGCGTGTGACCAGCCGTACATCCGCGCGTTCCGAGCGGCCGATGGTGGCGACGGCGACCCCGCAGGGCGATGTGTCCGGCAACGATGTGTTCGTCGGCACGGCGGCGAATGCTTCGCGGCCCTGGCCCGGCGCGGTGCTTCGGCATGCTTCGTCCGCCGATTTCATGGTCGGTTACGGCAGGATCGATGACGGTAGTGCATCATCGCCGTCGTTCTATCCGTTCGAGCCGCTTCTGCCCGGTGCACAGCGCGAAGGTACGGAGCCGGAGTCAGTGAACGATGCAGTAGCGCCGCCGCCCTGATCATGTGACTTGTCATTCCCGCGAAGGCGGGAACCCATGCCGGATACTTTCCGTAGAGCAATCCTCAGGATCTGCAAATTCATTGGCATGGGTTCCCGCTTTCGCGGGAATGACAAGCAAAAAATCCTCACCCGCAAACTTCTTTCATTCACACCTTGTCCGACAATCCGCAATCTCCTTCAATACCGTTACGAGGATGACTTCCCGATGGTGCGTCTCATTCGTCCTTTAGCCCTGGTGTCCATCACCGCGATCGCCACGGCGGCCGTGGTCCTGCCCAACGCCATCGCACAGGCGCCGACGGCTGTCGCGCAAGCGCCGGTTGCCGTCGCGCAATCCACCGCGCCGCAACTGGTCAGCGGCTTGCCTGATTTCACCCATCTGGTCGAGCAGGTCGGCCCGGCGGTGGTCAATATCGAGGCTGGCGTCGCACCGCGGCAAGCCAGTCGTGGACAACAGCCAGGCATGGAGGACATGCCGGAAATCTTCCGGCGTTTCTTCGGCCCGGATGGGATGCCCGGCATGCCGGGTCCGGGTGGGCCCGGAGGTCCCGGCGGGTCTCGCGGTGTGTCGATGGGCAGCGGCTTCATCATCTCTGCCGACGGTTATGTACTGACCAACCATCATGTCGTCGATGGCGCCGACGAGGTCAAGGTGAAGTTGTCGGATCGGCGCGAGTTCACGGCCAAGGTGGTGGGCAGCGATCAGCAATCAGACGTGGCGTTGTTGAAGATCAATGCAACCGGTTTGCCAGCTTTGCGCACCGGCAGTTCCAATGTCGTCAAGCCCGGACAATGGGTAGTTGCGATTGGCTCACCGTTTGGCCTGGATCGTTCGGTCACCGCGGGCATCGTCAGCGCCGTCGGCCGCGCCAACCCGTATGCAGGCCAGCAGTACGTGCCTTTCATCCAGACCGATGTCGCCATCAACCGCGGCAACTCCGGCGGCCCGCTGCTCAACACGCGCGGCGAAGTGGTCGGCATCAATTCGCAGATCTTCTCGAACTCCGGCGGCTACATGGGCGTTAGTTTTGCGATCCCGATCGACCTGGCGATGAACGTGACGCAGCAACTGCGCACCAGTGGCACGGTCCGCCGCGGGTTGCTGGGCGTGCAGGTGCAACCGGGCATCAGCCTCGACGAAAAACGCGCGCTGGGATTGCCTGATTCCAGCGGTGCGATCATCGCCGGCGTACAGGCGGGCGGCGCTGCCGAAAAAGCCGGCATCGAACGCATGGATGTCATCCGCGCGATCAATGGCACCACCATCATCCAGTCGAGCGATGTGCCTGTGGTGATCGGGGCGATGCCTCCGGGCGCGCGCGTCACCATTACCGTGTTCCGCGAAGGCAGGACGATCGATATTCCCGTGGTGCTCGGCCAGCTGACCGATGAGGCGATCGCGGCGGCCAATGCGCCTGGCGCAGAGCGTCCGTCGGCGGCTGCGGCATCGAACGCCTTGGGCATCGTCGGTGAAAACCTCGATGCGGACGATCGTCGCCAACTCGGCTTGCCCGCGAACGAAGGGGTGGCGATTGCGCGCGTGGAAGGACTTGCAGCGCGTCGTGCGGGCTTGCAACCCGGTGACGTGATCCTGACGGTTGGCCGTAAATCCGTTGCAAGCACCGCCGCACTGAATGTGGAACTGGCCAACGTCAAGGCCGGGCAGACCGTGATGCTGCTGGTGCGCCGTGGCAATTCCAGCCAGTACATTGCGGTGCAGCCGCGTGAGGACAGCGAAGGCGAGGGCTGAACACTTTCCCTTCTCCTTCGGGAGAAGGTGGCGCGCAGCGCCGGACGCCGCGAAGCAAGCACCCTTGGGGTGTGAGGGCGCGGATTTTCAGATCGCGATGAAGGTGCATTGGCGAGTCTTTCTCCCGCCCTCATCCGCCCTTCGGGCACCTTCTCCCGAAGGGAGAAGGAACAGCCAAGCGTGCGATAATCTCGCGTTATCTCGACGACGGTCATCATCGCCGCCCATATGCAGCCCCGTTCAATTCAGAACGATCCAGCGCGGAACGATTCCATGCGGAACATCCGCAACTTCTCCATCATCGCCCACATCGACCACGGCAAGTCGACGCTGGCCGATCGCATCATCCAGCTCTGCGGCGGGCTCGAGGCCCGCGAGATGGAAGCGCAGGTGCTCGACTCCAATCCGATCGAGCGTGAGCGCGGCATCACCATCAAGGCGCAGTCGGTGTCGCTGCCATACACGGCGAAAGACGGCATCACCTATCAATTGAATTTCATCGACACGCCGGGACACGTTGATTTCAGTTATGAAGTCTCGCGCTCGCTCGCGGCTTGCGAAGGCGCGTTGCTGGTGGTGGACGCGGCGCAGGGTGTCGAAGCGCAGTCCGTCGCCAATTGCTACACGGCCGTCGAGCAAGGCCTGGAAGTGGTGCCGGTGCTCAACAAGATCGACCTGCCGACGGCCGACATCGAGCGCGTCAAGAAGGAAATCGAGGCAGTGATCGGCATCGATGCCGAGGATGCCGTCGCGATTTCCGCCAAGACCGGCCTCAATGTCATCGAGGTACTCGAAGCCATCGTCAAGCGCATCCCGCCGCCGAAACCGCGCGATACCGACCGGCTGCAGGCGCTGATCATCGACTCGTGGTTCGACAACTATCTCGGCGTTGTCTCGCTGGTGCGCGTGATGCAGGGCGAGATCAAGCCAGGCGACAAGATCCTGGTGATGTCCACCGGCCGCTCGCATCTGGTCGACAAGGTCGGCGTGTTCACGCCCAAGCTCAAGAACCTGCCGAAACTCGGTGCCGGTGAGGTGGGCTGGATCAATGCCTCGATCAAGGACGTGCACGGCGCGCCGGTCGGCGACACGCTGACCCTGGCCAGCCTGCCCGCCGAGCATCCGCTGCCCGGCTTCCAGGAAATGAAGCCACGCGTGTTTGCAGGCCTGTTTCCGGTGGAGAGCGACGACTATCCGGCGCTGCGCGAGGCGCTGGAAAAGTTGCGCCTCAACGATGCCGCGTTGCGTTTCGAGCCGGAGAGTTCGGAAGCGATGGGGTTCGGTTTCCGCTGCGGCTTTCTTGGCATGCTGCACCTGGAGATCGTGCAGGAACGGCTGGAGCGCGAATACAACCTCAACCTGGTCACCACTGCGCCCACCGTGGTTTATGAAGTGTTGAAGACCGACGGTAGTGTGCTCACGCTCGACAACCCGGCCAAGCTGCCGCAGGCCAACCTGATCGACGAGATCCGCGAGCCGATCATCCTCGCCACGATCCTCACGCCGCCCGATTACGTCGGCAACATCATTACCCTGTGCGAGGAAAAGCGCGGCGCGCAGCAGAGCATTTCGTATCTCGGCAGCCAGGTGCAGATCAGCTATGAATTACCGATGGCCGAAGTGGTGCTGGATTTCTTCGATCGGCTCAAGTCCGTGAGTCGTGGCTATGCCTCGCTCGATTACCACCTGCTGCGTTTCGACGCTGGTCCATTCGTGCGCGTGGATACGTTGATCAATGGCGACAAGGTCGACGCGATGAGCCTGATTGTGCATCGCGCGCATGCCGATCGCCGTGGCCGCGAGATCGCGGAGAAAATGCGCGAACTGATCCCGCGGCAGATGTTCGACGTGGCGATCCAGTGCGCGGTCGGCGCGCAGATCATCGCGCGCACCACGGTCAAGGCGATGCGCAAGAACGTGCT